>CAZTDK010000278.1:0-7804 GCA_964611965.1 uncultured Binatia bacterium (SeqCode)
CGTTCATCGACTACACCGCGGCGGGTGGCGTCAAAGGCGCGCTTCCCGAGGTGCGTCAATGGCTCACCACGGTGCTCGCCGGGTTTCCAATGACCCAGCACCTGGTCACCAACCGCGCCGTACGCATTCAGGGCGACACGGCAACCTGCCGTTCGTGCCTGTTCAACCCCATGGGGGTGCCCGACAACGACCGCCTCATGGTGTTCTTCGAAGGCGGCTACTACAACGACAAGCTGGTGCGCACGGCGGACGGCTGGCGCATCGCCGAGCGCATCGAGGAGCCGACATTCTCGACGCGCCTCAACCGCGTCCTGCTGCGTCCCGTCGGGGTGTGATCGACGGAGGTCACGGAGGTCCAATGATGCGCTTCTCCTATGCCGAGTCGATGTGTGATCCGACGCACTACCTGCCGCTGGCGCAAGCCGCGGAGGAGTCGGGGTGGACCTCGTTCATCGTTCCCGACAGCATCTGCTATCCAGAAATCTCCGACAGCAAGTATCCGTACACGCCCGACGGTGATCGCCACTTCCTGGAAGACAAGCCGTTCATCGAGCCGTTCTCGTTGATTCCGGCGTTGGCGGCGGTGACAACGCGGTTGCGCTTCACGACATTTGTCGTGAAGCTGCCGATCCGCCAGCCGGTGCTGGTGGCCAAGTCGGTGAGCTCCATCGCCGTATTGAGCAACAACCGCTTCGGCTTCGGCGTCGGGTTGAGCCCGTGGCCCGAGGACTTCCAAGTGTGCGGTACCGACTGGCACTCGCGCGGCAAGCGCATGGACGAGATGATCGAGATCATCCGCGGGCTGACGGCGGGCGGGTTCTACGCATTCCACGGCCGCCACTACGACATCCCGAGCATCAAGCTATGTCCGGTGCCGACCGTGCCCATCCCCATCCTCATCGGCGGGCACTCCGAGCCGGCGCTCCATCGCGCCGCGCGCCTTGCCGATGGCTGGATGCACGCCGGCAGCGACGATCTCGGGAAGATGATCGGTCGGCTCACGGAGCTACGCAAAGAATACGGGCGTGAAGGTTTGCCGTTCGAGACCCACGTCATCTCCCTCGAAGCCTACAATCTCGACGGCATCCGCCACCTCGAAGATCTGGGTGTCACCGATGTCATCGTCGGGTTCCGCAATCCATACGTCGAGCCGGTCGACTCGCAGACGCTGCAACAGAAGCTCGACTTGTTGCGCCAGTATGCGGAAGTGGTGATTGCGAAGGCGTAGGAGCGAGCATGCGGGGATCCTGGACTGGGTGCGTCCATGAATCTCGATCAGATCGCTGTCACCGACGATCCCAACCGTGACGACGTGCACTGGCTCGACGAGCAGCTGTATGCGTTCAACGTGGCGCGCACCGGCATCGACGACGGCCGATACCTGGCCATCTTTCTGCGCAACGACGAGGCGCAGATCGTCGCCGGCTTGTACGGGTGGACGTGGGGTGAGACCTGCGAGGTACGCACCCTATGGGTGCACGAGAGCTGGCGCGCGCGCGGTGTCGGCGCGCGCTTGTTGCAGGCGGCCGAAGCGGAAGCCCGGAATCGTGGCGCCACGCAAATCGTCCTCGATACCCACAGCTTCCAGGCCCCCTACTTCTATCGCCGCTTCGGCTTCGAGCGCATCGCGGAGTTGGAGGGCTACCCGCGCGGACACAGCAAGATCTTCATGCGCAAGCCGCTGCGCTGATTCGATCCTGAGCCGCGCAGCAGTTTGCTGGTGCTCGTGCGGGAATCCGCACGCGACCATGCGGATTCCCGCGTATGACGGCCAGAATACTGAGGACCTTGGTTTCGTCGCGCCTCGGCGTGACGGTTGCTCAGTCACTCAGCGGTGCTGAGCATGCGGCCGGACTTGGAAGTTCGCAGCGACCCAACGGGGAGCGGACCATAGAAGAGACGCCGGCCACAGGCCCCTTTGGCGCGTGCTGCGAAACTGTCGTATGTTGAGCTCTGCCGTGAGCGACGCCACCCTGCCCACGAAATCTCCAACGCGACGGATGCGACTGCCGACCGCCATCACCGGCACCGCCGTGCTGTTGAGCGTAATTCTGCTGGCGATGCTGTGGCTGGTCTCCGCGCTCGTCGACCGTGCCTCGACCAGCCTACTGCGCGGACAAGCCAACGCGTTCATGGCCGATGCCGGCCGCATGTTCGAGGCGCTCGGTCACCCGCCGCAATCGGAGGATCTGCAGAGCTACCTTGCACGTAACCAACAGCGGGGATTGCACTACCTGGCGTTGTGGCGTCCGGAAATCGGCATCCTCGCATCCGCCGGTGAACCGTCGACGGTGATGAACGACGCGACGATTGCGGCACTGGACGTGCAGGCGCCGCGCTTTGTCGGCAGTCGCGTACAGATGCGACTGGGGCCACCGGACCAGGGTCCGCCACGGCGTGGTGAAGGACCGCCGTCGGCCGCAAGCGAACCGCATCCCGGCGCAGCGGGCGAGTGGCAGCCACCTCCCCCGCCGCGGGGTGCCGCAGGTGACTGGCGCCCCCCTCCCCCACCCGGGACCGACGCCGACTGGCGTCCACCACCTGTGTCTGAAGCCGGGCCCCCGCACGCCGGAGAGCCGCGACTCGGACCACCCCCGGGACGTCCTCCCTATGCGGTCATGGAGTTCGAGCCGCTGGAAACACAACGCCTGCGCGGCTACGCGCGCCTCAGTCTCGCGGTGGGATTGGCGGTCGTGGCTGCCGTGCTCGGGGGAGCGGCTTTTCTGATCTATCTCGTCCGGCGGCAGGATGAGCTCACCCAGCATATCGAGCAAGGCCGGCGATTGGCGGCGTTGGGAGAGATGGCCGCGGTCATCGCCCACGAGATCCGCAACCCGCTGACCGCCTTGAAAGGACACGCGCAGCTGCTGCAGCGCGCGCTCGCCGGCGACGGGCCCATTGCCGTGCATCGTGATGGTCCAGCGAAGGCCAATCGCGTCGTCTCGGAAGCCGTGCGCCTGGAGACGCTGCTCAACGATCTGCTGGAGTTCGCACGCACCGGTACTATCGACCCACAAACGGTCGACCCGGCGCGTGTGCTGCAAGATTCGGCCGAGGTCGTCAGCCCGGAACGTATTATCGTTTGCAGCCAGGATGCGCCACGCTCGTGGCGCATGGATCCGGTGCGCATGCAGCAAGTCCTCACCAACCTGCTGCGCAACGCCGTGCAGATGTCGCCGGCCGAGGCTCCGGTCGAAGCGCGAGTGTTCGCGGACAACGGCCAGCTGGTGTACGAAGTGCGCGATGCGGGACCCGGAATTCCCGCGGGCGAGGAGGAACGCATTTTCGAGCCGTTTTATACGCGCAAGGCGCGCGGCACCGGCCTGGGCCTGTCGCTGGCGCAACGCATCGTTGGACAGCATCGCGGCCGCATCACGGCCGAGAATCAACCCGGCGGCGGCGCCGTGTTTCGCATCGCGCTCGAGCGCATATGACCGAACGATGGCGCACATCCTGATTGTCGACGACGAAGAAGGGATTCGCAGCTTTCTTGCGGAAGCCTTGGCGCTCGACGGCCACGCGGTCGAGCAAGCCGGCGATGGCGAAGAAGCCCTGCAGCGGCTGGCGCGGCAGAGCTTCGATCTGCTGGTCACCGACTTGCGGATGCCGCGCATGGATGGTCTGGAGCTCGTCCGCCGCGTGCGCCAGCAGCAACCGGACACCGAAGTCATCGTGCTCACCGCGCACGGCAGCGTCTCAACGGCCGTCGAAGCAATGCGTCTCGGCGCCTTCGACTATCTGCAAAAGCCGCTCGACAGTCCCGAGCAGATTTCCCTGTTGGCGGCGCGCGCCCTGGAACGCCGCCAGTTGCTGAGTCTGAAGGAGCAGGCGGCCCGCGATGAGAGCGGCAGCGACGTGCCACTCACTTACGGTGATCCGGCGATGCAGCCGGTGGTCGATGCACTGCGCAAGGTCGCCGGCACCGACGCCACCGTGCTGCTGCTGGGCGAGAGCGGCACCGGCAAGGAAGTCGCGGCGCGTGCCGTGCATCAATGGAGCCGCCGCGCCCGCGCGCCCTTCGTGGCGGTCAATTGCGCCGCCTTGCCGGAACACCTCATCGAGAGCGAGCTCTTCGGCCATGAGAAGGGTGCCTTCACCGGCGCGACGGAAAGGCGCCGCGGGCGCATCGAGCTCGCCGATGGCGGCACCTTTTTTCTCGATGAGATCGCCGAGCTGCGCCCCGACCTCCAGGCCAAGCTCCTGCGCGTCCTGCAAGAGCGTCGCTTCGAGCGCGTCGGCGGTATGCAGACGATCAGCGCGGACGTACGTTGGATTGCCGCAACCAACCGTAACCTCCCGTCGCTCATCGACGACGGCCGCTTTCGGGAGGATCTGTATCATCGGCTTGCGGTCTTCCCGGTCCAATTGCCGGCGCTGCGCGAACGCCCCAGCGATATCCTGCCCCTGGCGCGCCTGCTGCTCGGTCAAATCGCCGCCCGCCTCGGCCGACCGCTAGTGTCTGTCGATGCCAGCGCCGGGCAGATGCTGCAGCGGCACGACTGGCGTGGCAACGTGCGCGAGCTCAACAACGTCTTGGAACGCGCCGCGATCCTTGCCGACGGCAGCGTCATTCAGCCGCAGCACCTGCTGCTCGGAGCGCCGCGCACCGCGCTGGCGCGTCGCTTTGCCAGTTTGGAAGACGCCGAACGCCAGGCGCTTGAAGATGCGCTCAGCGCCGCGGACGGCAACCGCAAACGGGCAGCGGAGAATCTCGGGATCGGCCTGCGCACGTTGTACGACAAGCTCAAACGACACGGCATCGAGTAAGCCTGCCGGCGGCGGACCTGCGGGCGCCGACCCTTCTATAGGCTGCTCCCGCTGGTCTCTGCAGAGTGCCACGACAGGCTGCCAGTGTGGTGAGTCCGAAGTTCGCGGAAGAATGGCAGACAGCGAGTAATTGTCCAAACGTCTCAGTTCTCATCCAAGCCCTCTCCCAAGGGGACTGTCGATTTTCTCGGGTTCGGTCATCTGCGTGTAGGGGCAGTTCGGAAACTGCCCGAAGGGCGCATCGAATCGGCAGCGCCCGTGTGGGGCGATTCCCGAATCGCCCCTACATCCGAGAAAATCTACAGTCCCCAAGGGAAGAGGTTCCCGACTGTATGCGGCCTCCCGCACCTCCCTTTGCGGAATTCCGCAGGTCAGCTGCGGGCAGAGTGCAAATTCAAACGAGGGCTCCTGAAGGTCGTCGTGGCACGATGGTTGCCCTTACAGGCGCCACGAAGTTCGAAGCGACAACTGCAACGCGGGATTTTGGTGCGTCAACAAACGGGAGGGGAACATGCGTAAGGTCGAGATCGTCCTGCTTGGCGTCATTCTACAGTCGTCCGTTGCGTTCGGGCTCGAGTCCAATCTCACACGCTGCCGCAAATTTCTTGCGGCGAATACGCACGCGGTAGCCAACATGACCGCATATCAGGAGCTGGCCTGTCACAAGCAGCGTATGCTGGGAATCGTGGCGGCGAGCGTCGACTGCAGCGACCCCGACAGCGCGCTCTTTCCGAGTACTCGTCTTACCCACATTACCAGCAAGATGACCAGCTTTGTGAATCGGGTCTCGACCTACTGCGGCAGCGTCACCCCGTCACAGCTCGGCTTTGCGACCTGCGCCAGCCCGTGCGCCGCTGAAGTTCCGGCATTGGCCACCATGGGGAATGTGGCCGCCTGTCTCGGCTGCCTCGCCAAACACGAGATGTCGGTGGCGATGGCCGCGGACTATGGAGCCAACCCGCCCATCACGTCGACCCATTCCAGCGCCTGGACCTGTCAGAACACCGACCTCGGCGGCGGTGCGTATGCGTACGCCCGCAAGCGCATGTATGAGCAGCGGACCTGCCAGTACAAGGAAGACAGCAATCGCCTCACGGCAACGGATTGTCGCGACGCAGATACAACCGGCAAGATCGCCATTGCGGCCACGAGCCTGGCCACCAAGATCGCCACGTGCACGGATGCCGATCTCACGGCTCTCACCTCGTGCTCGTCAACGATCGCTGGGGCACAAAGCTGTGTGCGCAGTGCGGTCGACACGATCGCCGCTAATCTGTTCGACGACATCTACCCCACGATTCCGCCGACCCCGACGCTCACGCCTACGCTCACGTCAACGCTCACTCCAACCCAGACCGCAACGGCAACGGCGACGACGACGGACACGCCCACCTTGACGCGCACCCCAACGTTGACAGGCACGCCGACATTGACGGGAACCCCAACCTTGACCGGGACGCCGACGGCCACGGCGAGCGTGACAGGCACGCCAACCTTGACCGCAACGCCGACGCTGACGGGCACGCCAACTGCGACGAGAACTCCGACCATCACGGGTACGTCAACCCCGACACGGACAACGACGGGCACACCGACAGCGACGGCTACGGCGACCGCCACCACGGCCGCCGCCAGCTGTGCCAGCGCGAACTTCCTCAACGTCAGCGGCGCTGCCGGCGCGGGGTCGGGCTATCCGACTCCGTCGCTTTCGGCGTCCTGCAGCGGCTCGACCGTGACCGTGCACAGCAACGGCATACCCACGTATCAGTACATCGCGATGACGCCCAACGGCCTGCAGTCCAAGAGCTACAATTTCACCTTTCCGCAAAGCCCCGCGATCGCCGCCTCCACGACCAATGTGCCCCTCCTCGGCAACATGGGGGTCAGCATCAACGGCATTCCGATCTATGCCGTCAACGAAGGGCCGCAACCGACCAGCGACGCCTATGGCGACCCAATTGCCGCCGCGATTCTCGACGAGTGCGGCAGTCACTCGGCGCAACAGGGAACGTTCCACTATCACAAGCTGTTGGTGAAATGCCTGATACAAAGTGCGGTCGCGTCGTCGCAGCCGTGGAACAACGCCGATCCGTCGCCGAACGATCCCTCACCGATCGTCGGTTACGCGTTCGATGGATTTCCGATCTACGGGCCCTACGAGTGCACCGACGCCGGCTGCAGCACGGTGCAAGAGATGCTGAGCAGTTGGGACAACACCGGATACCAGACGGGCACTGTCGGCTGCACGTCGAGCGCGGCGTGCTCGAGCGGCTACTGCACCGACGTGATGATCGGCGGCGTGCCGACCACCGCGTGCGTGCCGAAGACGTGTGTCTGGTCGCGGAACACGTACACGGCCAAAGCCGGCTCGAGCTATCTGGATCAATGCAATGGGCACGTCGGTCCCAACGGCGACTATCATTACCATACGACGTCGACGTTCCCGTACATTCTCGGCTGCTATCGTGGCACCCCGACCAACAACGGCGGCAGTGGAACGCCGCCTGGTGGAACGTGTCAATGAGGTCGTGGCCGTGGTGTCCGGACGCAACAGCGCACACAAGAGAGACCAGAAGGAGAACAGCATGAAACGAACCCTCGCACGACAATGGATCGGGTTGCTTGTACTGATGAGTGGACCGGTTACGGCATCGGCACAGTTCAATGCGGGTGGCAGCCGTCCGCCCGGGCCACCACCGGGTCCGCCCCCGGTTGCGATCGACGCATGCAATCAGCAGGCGGCAGGCAGCAGCTGTGAGTTCGTCGGCCGCCGCGGCGAGCAGGTCACCGGGACCTGCGTCGTCTTTCCCCGGCTTCTCGCTTGTCTACCCGACGCCGCGCCGCCTCCACCGCGCGATGCCGGCGACGACAGCGATCGATGAACAAGCACCGCTTCATTGCGCGCGCACTCACCGTCGTCAGCTTGGTACTGCTGAGCGCTGGCTGCGCGCGCAAAGAAGCGGACACACCGCCGCCGCACAGTGTCAGCTACGTTCTCGAATGGAAGCGGAGCAAGATGGAGCAGGCGCCCGATGGT
>CAZTDK010000279.1:0-7803 GCA_964611965.1 uncultured Binatia bacterium (SeqCode)
GGAAGCTTTGTAGCCGTGGGCGACAGCGGTGAGATAGTCACCTCCAGTGACGGCGCTTCCTGGAAGCCGCAGTCAAGCGGTGTCACTGAGGACCTGCTTTGCGTCACATACGGTGGGAACAAGTTCATCGTCGTCGGCTCCGGCGGGAGGGTGCTGATCTCGAGCGACGGTACGGCGTGGAACGCCACAACACTCTCGAACGATGTGTCATTGCTTGGTGTGGCCTACGGGGACGGAACATTCGTCATCGTCGGCAAGAACGGGGCGGTCTACACGTCGACGGACGGGGCCGATTGGAGTTCTCAAGGAAGTGGCACATCGACCACACTCGAAGCGATTACCTTCGCGACCATGTTCGTGACCGCCGGCGACAATGGGACGATGCTCACGTCTTCGGATGGCGCCAGTTGGTCCCCGGTCACCACCGGCACCCGTCAAACACTCCTGGGCGTTCGTTATGGAAACGGTGCGTATGTGGCGGTCGGTGCCAACGGGGTGATCGTACAATCAAGCGACGCCGAATCCTGGTCGGCGGTCGAGACTGCGGTGAGTCAAGATCTGAACGGGGTGGGATATGCCCTGGGGCTGTTCGTGGTCGTCGGCGCGCAGGGCAACATCCTTACGTCGGCTGACGCCACCACGTTCACCCATCGAACCTCCGGGACAGGTGAGCGCCTGACAGGCGTTGCGTTCGGCAACAATGTCTTCGTCGCCGTGGGATTCTCCGGAACGATCTTACATTCCGACGATGGCATTTCATGGACGACAGCGTGAGGCGAGGTCGCCGCAAGTGCCGTAAGGGTGCTGGCGACGCGTTCGCCGACCGGGTTGCCGATGGCGATCTCCTATGGGTACGTGGGACTTGACGTTCCACGGGGATATTTGCATAATGGAACTATGCCAAACCGCAAGAGTGCCGCCGGCGGTTCCCGCACCGCTTCTGGGGCGCCAATCGAAGGCGGTGCGCATGAACTGGTCACTCACCTCGATCGTGCGATGCGCCGGCTGGTTCTGACCGCCGTCGAATCGGACTCCCACGAGAGCTTCAGTCGCTCCGAGATCGCGGTCGTCGACACCCTCGGCGCCGAGGGTTCCACGACCATGGGCTTACTCGCCGTGCGCGTTCGGATGCCGCTCAGCACGGTCACTCGCGTGGTCGACCGTCTCGTCGGGCGGAAGCTGGTGCGGCGCGAGCGGCCCGAAGACAACCGCCGCATCGTGCGGGTCGCCCTCGCGACTGCCGGGCAGGCCTTTTACCGGGCGGCGCTGAAAAGCCGGGTTGCCGGCGCGGAACGCATGCTGGCCCGTTTGACTGCAGCGGAACAGCGCGAGTTCATCCGACTCTTCCACAAGATTGCCGTTTCTATTGATGAGGAGTCGACAAAATGAGGCCTGCCGCGCCGCGAACAGCATGGGTCTTCCGTCTGGTGCCGGTCGGCTGTGCCGCCTGCCTCGCGGGCTGCGTGCTCGTCGGCCCGAACTACGTCGCGCCGACCGCTTCCGAACTCAACGTACCATCTTCCTGGCAGGGAGCGTCGCCAACAACCGGAACGGGCCTCGAGGTCGCAGACTGGTGGCAACACTTGGGCGACGCCCTCCTGACTCGACTCATCACTGAGGCCATGCAGGCCAGTCCGGACGTACAGTCCGCCCGCGCCAAGCTCCGCCAAGCGCGAGCGCAGCGTCGCCTGGCCTTCGGTAACCTGTGGCCCACGATCAACGCTTCGTCATCGGCACAACACACGGAGATCAGCCAATCCGGTGTGCAGGGTGGCCAAAACCAGGGCCCGAACGGCGCGCAGAACGCGGGATTCGGCGGCTCGCAAGACCTCTACGACTTCGGCTTCGACGCGTCGTGGGAACCGGACATCGTGGGTGGCCAGCGCCGCGCCCTCGAGGCCGCGCGCGCCGACGAGGAGGTATCCGCGGCAACCCTGCGGCAGACGCAGGTGACGTTGGCCGCCGAAGTGGCGCGCAACTACGTCGACGCGCGCTCGGCGCAAGCCCGCATCGTGATCGCCAACGCAAATCTCGCCAGCCAATCGGAGACGCTCGAGCTGACCGAGTGGCGTGTACAGGCGGGGCTCACCAGCTCGCTGGACGTGGAACAGGCCCGCACCAATGTTGAACAGGTCAGAGCGGCGATTCCGGTTCTCGAAACCTCCCTGGCGGAGGCGGAGCATCGGCTGGCGGTTCTCCTGGGTCTCGCCCCCGCGGCGTTGCACGACGACCTCGCGACGGCGGCCTCAATTCCGCACGTCCCGGAGCCGCTCACGATTGGCATCCCTGCGGACATCTTGCGGCAACGACCGGACGTCGCAGCCGCCGAGCGTACCCTGGCGGCCGCCACCGCACGTATCGGTGAGGCTGCAGCAGCCCGGTATCCGAGCCTCACGCTGTCCGGATCTGTCGGGCTCGAAGCCATGACGATCGGCGCGCTCACCAATGGCAGTTCCCTCGCTGCGAGCGTGTTGGGCAAGCTTGCGCAGACCGTCTTCGACGGCGGCCGCATCAGCGCGCAAATCGAGATCCAGAATGCAGCACAAGAACAGAGCTTGGCGAACTACAAGGCCACGGTTCTGGGCGCACTCGAAGATGTCGAGAACGCACTGGTGTCCATCGCCAACAGTCACGCTCGGGCAACGGCACTCACCACTGCAGTCGAGGCCGCCCGCAACGCGGCGCTCCTCGCCCGCCATCGCTACACCTCGGGCCTCATCGATTTCCAGACCGTCCTCGACACTGAGCGCACGGTGCTGACCGTCGAGGAGACTCTCAAGGGCGCGGAGGCCGACAACACAACTGCCGTCATTCAGCTGTACAAGGCACTGGGGGGAGGCTGGGCTCCGGCCGAAGCACTCATCGGGGCCAGAACGGCATCGAATTCATGATGCGCGATTCACCGCGTTCTGCAGGCACTGACATCGCTGCCGTGCTTGGTACCGACAGTACGAATCTCCGTCTGGGGCGCCTTCTGCGGTGGATCGGCGTTCCGGCGATGCTCTTGCTCGGAGGCATCCTCTTCTTGTTCGTGCGTTCCGGCAACCGCAACCACGGGCCGCTCTACACGACCGAGACCGTATCTCGCGGCAATCTTGTCGTGAAGGTTTCGGCCACCGGCACTCTGGAGCCGACCAATCAGGTCGACGTCGGCAGCGAGCTCTCTGGACTCGTGGAAGTGGTGTTGGCCGAAGAGAATGACCACGTCGAAAAAGGCCAGGTCCTGGCCCGTCTCGATGTGTCGAAACTCGGCGACGAGATCACCAAATCGGAGGCCACACTGGCCTCGGCGGAAGCCAAGGTCCTCCAAACGAGCGCCACCAGTAAAGAGGCCAGTGCGAAGCTTGACCACCTGCGCGACGTGTTCCGGCTATCGGGGGGCAAGGTACCGTCGACAACGGAGCTCGAAACCGCAGAAGCCACGCTGGCGCGAGCCCGTGCGGATGTTGCGAGTGCGCGCGCCGCAGTAACGGAGGCCCGCGCGGTACTCAAATCGAACCAAACCAACCTTGCGAAAGCGTCGATCCGTTCGCCGATCAACGGAGTCGTTCTGAAGCGAAAGATCGAACCCGGCCAGACCGTCGCCGCGGCGTTTGAAACGCCGGTGCTGTTTACGATCGCGGAGGATCTGGCACAGATGGAACTCCACGTGAAGGTGGATGAAGCCGACATCGGCCAGGTGCAAGAAGGACAATCGGCAATCTTTACGGTCGACGCGTATCCGACACGGAAGTTCCCGGCCCAGATCCGACGTGTAGGATTCGGATCGCAGACCACCGATGGAGTGGTGTCGTACAAGACGATCCTGAGCGTCAACAACGACGACCTGAGTCTGCGACCGGGCATGACGGCGACCGCGGAAATCACCACCACGACGCGGGAGGGCGCGATGCTGGTACCGAACGAGGCGCTGCGCTTCACGCCCCCAGCCGCCGACGACTCCAAACACCGCTCGGGCGGCATCGTCGCCAGTCTGTTGCCGCACCCGCCCGAGCCGCAGGCGAGGAAATCTGCCACCTCTCCTGCACATGGCTCGGGGCAGCAAGTGTGGATCCTTCGCAACCAGGAGCCAGTCGCGACGCAGGTGGCGGTGGGTGTGACCGACGGCCGCTACACCGAGATTGTGGGGTCTCCGGGCAGCGGTCTGGAAGCCGGCATGCAGGTCATTACCGATGTCGTCGCCGGAACCAACTGAACGCGGCGCGATCCACCAGGTCACTGCGCCGCTGATCGACCTGACCGGCATTACCAAAATCTACGGCGGCGGTGACTCGGCGTTCCAGGCATTACGGGGCGTGGACCTGCGTGTCCACGAAGGCGAGTTCGTTGCCGTCATGGGACCGAGCGGGTCGGGCAAATCGACGGTGATGAACATCCTGGGCTGCTTGGATGTCCCGACGGCTGGTGCGTACGTGTTTCGCGGCGTGCACGTCGAAACCCTCTCACGCAATCAGCGTGCATTGCTCCGGCGCCACTTTCTCGGGTTCGTGTTCCAGGGGTTCAATCTGCTGGCCCGCACATCGGCGCTCGAGAACGTTGAGTTGCCGCTGCTGTATCGTGGTAAAGCCGCCGCCACACGTCATGCCGCGGCACGCGCCGCACTGGCGTCCGTCGGCCTCCAGGGATGGGAGGACCATACCGCTGCGGAGCTCTCCGGCGGTCAACAACAGCGGGTGGCCATCGCGCGCGCCATCGTGACCAAACCGACGCTGCTGCTCGCCGACGAACCCACCGGGAATCTCGACACGCAGCGGAGCCGCGAGATCATGGAGTTATTGACCGCACTCAATCGCGAGCAGGGGATCAGCATCCTCATGGTCACTCACGACGCGGACATGGCTAGCTTCGCCCGCCGCGTCGTCCATTTCGTGGATGGCCGCATTCAACGCGTCGACCATAACGGGGAGGCGTAATGATGGTCTGGAGTACCGTCGTGCTGGCAGTCCGCGCCATTCGGCGCAACCTGATGCGCGCCTTTCTCACCGTCTTGGGCATTGTCATCGGTGTGTCCGCGGTCGTCAGTATGGTCACGCTTGGCAACGGAGCCACGCGCGCAGTCTCAGGTCAGATCGCAAGCTTGGGAAGCAACCTCGTGATGGTCAACCCCGGGCAGCGACTTGGCCCCGGACGAGAGACCGCGGGCGCACCGAAGTTCAAGGTGGAGGACGTGACAGCCATTGAGAGCCAAATCGGGGGACTCAAGGGCGTCGCTCCAAGCGTGAGTACGAGTGTCACCGCCGTGCACATGGCCAACAATTGGTCGACAAGCATCACCGGCACCACGGCTCCCTACTTCTCGATCAGCAATTGGAAACTCGCTGCCGGCCGCACGTTCAACGAAGCCGAGGAAAGAGCTGGCAAGGCGGTGTGTGTGATTGGCGACACCGTATGGCGCGAGCTGTACGGCCGCCAGAATCCCGTCGGCAGCGATTTGCGCATCAAGCAGTTTTCTTGCGAGGTGATCGGCCTGCTGCAGGCGAAAGGTCAGGGGGCGATGGGCATGGACCAGGACAATACGGTGGTCATGCCCCTGCGGACCGTTCAACGCCGGCTGACCGGCAACCACGATGTCGGCACATTGCTCGTCTCGCTGAAAAACGATGTGTCGAGTGAAAAGACCAAGAACGAGATCGAAGGGCTGATGCGCGAGCGTCGGCGAATCGCCGAGAACGAAGACGACAATTTCAACGTGCTCGACACTCGGCAGATTGCGGAGACGCTCTCCGGTACGACCCGCGTCATGACCATGCTCTTGGGTGCGGTGGCTGCCGTGAGTCTTCTGGTCGGCGGCATCGGCATCATGAATATCATGCTCGTGTCGGTGACCGAGCGCACACGTGAGATCGGCATCCGCCTCGCAATTGGGGCGCTCGAGCGAGAAGTCCTGCTGCAGTTTCTCGTAGAGGCCGTCGTGCTCTCCACGTTCGGCGGTCTGGTCGGCATTGTGCTGGCGACGCTGGCTACAATGGGACTCGCCCGTGTCATCCAAGTTCCCTACCTTTTCAACCCGCAGATCAACGTGCTCGCCTTCCTCTTTTCCGCAGCGATCGGCGTGATCTTTGGTTTCTTCCCGGCACGCCGCGCGGCTCAACTCGATCCGATCGAGGCGTTGCGACACGAGTGACCCAGGTGGTTGTGTTTCGGCGCCGGGGTCCGAGCGCGATCGGCGTCCAATGTCGATCCCTGTGCCTCGCCAAAATTCCGTCCGCGGCGTCGGATGCGGAATCCAGGGCTTACCGGAATTGGTTCGGACCGGAACTTGCCACCGTCGGACAGGCCGCGCATGCTCCCACGATGCGCCTCGTTCTCAAATTGCTGCTCTGGTCCATCCGATCCCTGACTCTTTCTCGCCGCGCCTTGGTTCTGGAGAACCTCGCTGTGAATCGGCATCCAACCTTGACCCCGATCGGCGTCCAATGTTGACCCCAGCAGCCGATCTGAATCTTCAATGCTGGAGGCCGGTTGGCCGATTTGGGGGTGGGGTCAATATTGGAAGCCGATTGAGGGTCACCCCACGCCGATTCACTCTCTGCGCGGCGCCGGTCTGGCTGCACGGCGGTGCAGAGCGGCCGCGAAGTCGCTGCCGTCAAGCGGCGCGGCCCGAGCTTCCGGGTACGCCCAGCTCGGCCGCGGCGCGACGCCGCTAGCGTCGCAAGGGTTGATTCATCCACCAGATCGAGGGCGACACAATCATCGAGCGGCCCGGCGGCACGCACGCTCAGAGCGACTCGACGAAGTGCCTGAACGTTTCGAGGGCAGCCGGTTCGCGGAGCGCACAGTAGTGCCCGTCGTAGTCTGATGTCGGCGTGCATGGCACGAGTGTCCCGTTCGGGAACGCAGCCGCGAGCCAGCGCGCCGAGGCCGCCGGGACGCGCTGATCGCCCGCGCCGATGAACACCGTGGCGGGCACAGTGACAACGTCTGCGACGGCGAGTGGGTCGGAGCCGTCGATGGCGGTCTGGAACGGGATGAAGAGCGGGTGATGCCGATCGAAGTCGGCCCAACCGGTTGCCGGGACGCCGAAGAGGGCGCCGAGGATCGATTGGGGCGTCACCAAGTCGGGCTTGGCCACCCCCGCTACCATGAAGAGGAGGTCGGCGGTGTCCCCAAGCGCCAGCAGATCGCTCGCGACCATGTAGTTGGCAATGAAGCCGCCGGCGCCGGAGAGGAGGAGGCGCGAGGGCCCCGTACCCGGCGCCACCGTCGCCGCTGCCACCACACTCACCTGCGATCCGGTCGAATGCCCGAACGCGCCGACACGCTGCGTGTCCACGCTGCCGTCGCCGAGCAGCCCGGGCAGCACCTCGGTGACGAAGCGATGGAGCGTGTGGAGATCGATCGCGGCCTGGCGTGGCGTGTCGCGGAAGGCGATCAAGTTGCCCGGGTTGATGTAGGCCTGATCACCCGAGTATCCATCCTCGATGAGCGGGAAGCGCCGGCCGAAGATCGGCATGTCCCAGCTGACCACGATCGCGCCCGCGCCGGCGAGGGTGGCGCGGATGTCGAGGATCCGGTCCGCTTGGTCGACGCGATTGATGGCCTCGCAGGCATCTCCGCCCGACCCGTGGCTCCACAGCACCACCGGGTGCGGCCCCTGGCCGTCGCGCGGGACCTGGATGAGGACGCGCATCGACTCGGCGTGCGCCGCGTCGAGCAGCGTGCCCTGCTTGTCGAAGTGAATCCAGCCGTCGGTGCGCTGCCAGTCGTTGATGAACCCGATCCCTGGCGAACTGTACGGGCGGCCTTTGGGGTCCTGGAACGCGGCCGTGCCCACCTCGGTTTGATACACGGCGTACGGGCCAA
>CAZTDK010000280.1:0-7790 GCA_964611965.1 uncultured Binatia bacterium (SeqCode)
CCTTCGGCGGTGGCCGTGCGGTCTATCAAACCTACGAGGCGAAGTACTACGACCAGGACAACCACCCCCTCGGTCTCCGCAACGACACCTGGATTCGCATCGAACGCGCCAAGACGGCGGAGAAGAAGAAGTACGGCGACGTGAAACTTGCGCAGTGGACGGCCGAGAGCATTGCGCGCTTCATGGAGGAGTACCGCAACGAGACGCGCACCGTCGAGCGTTACTGGGAAGACGTCAGCGTCGGCGACGCGCTCGGGCAAATCATCAAGGGGCCGCTCACACCGACCGCGGAGATTGCCTTCGAAGCGTACTTCGGCATCTACCTGGTCGGCAACAAGGTTGCGGCGCAGCTGTACGACAAGCACCCGGCACTGATGATTCCCAACGAGCAGGGAATTCCGGAGCCGCCGCAGCGCGTGCATTGGGACAGCGCGTTCACCCAGAACTTGCTCGGCCTGCCCGGCGCGTACGATCTCGGCTCGGAGCGCTGCGCCTGGTTGCTTCACGGCATGACCAACTGGATCGGTGACAACGGCTTCCTGACCAAGCTGGAAGCGCGCTACCACAAGTTCAACTACATGGGCGACGTCACATGGGTGCGTGGTAAGGTCATCGAGAAGTCGGAACGCGCGGGCGTCGGGTATGTGCGCTGTGCCCTCGAATGCGTCAACCAGCGCGACGAAGTCACCGCGACGGCGGATGCGGAATGCGAGCTGCCGCGGCGCGGCGCGTAGGACCTGCAGTCGGCAGCCGCGTCTGTCCTTCACCCCGTAAACGCCGGCAGGTGATACAACTCGGCAGCGTTGGCGCCGAAGATCAGCCGGCGTTGCGCCGGGCTGAGGGCTTCCGTCGCCTCTTCGAGCTCACCGACGACACCTGGAAACTTGGCGTCCGGATGCGGATAGTCGCTGGCCCAGATGATGCGCTCGGCGCCGACGAGGGTATGCTCCGCGGTGAAGGCCAAGGTCGATTCGTCGGGATCGAACGAGATGTAGCACTGCCGCCGGAAATATTCTGACGGTTTCATCTGCAGCCATGGAACGTCCCACTTGAAGACTTCGAAGTGGTGGTCGAGGCGCTCCAGCAGCGAAACGATCCAACCACCGTTGGCTTCGAGAAACAGCACGGTGAGGCCCGGGAAGCGTTCGAGGATACCGCCGGCACAGAACAGTGCCACCGATTCCATCATGTCGAAGGGGTTGGCGAGTGCCTGGCTGAAAAAGATGTTGCCCAGGTTGCGCACCGGGTCGGCGCCGCTGCCTTTGCCGTAATTGGCACCGCCGTGCATCTCCGCGTAGCCGAGCCCGCGGCAGGCACCGGGCATGTCCGGTGCGAGGAACGGGTGCAGCCCCAACGGCATCTGCAGCTCCTCACACACCTGCCAGAGCGGATCGTAGATCGGATCGATGAGCTTGCGTCCGCCGATCGCTGGGTTCGGGCGGATGAAGACGCCGACGTGGCCCAGCTTCTTGGCATGACGAATGGTGCGCACGGCGCGCTCCATGTCCTGCGTCGGCACCACCGCCACGCCGAATAGCCGCCGCGGATTGAAACGGCAGAACTCCGCGAGCCACTCGTTGTAGGCGTTGGCCTGTGCCTCTGCGAACTCGGCATCTTCGATGCCGGGCAGGCCGAGCAGCATCGTCGGATACAGGACCGCCTGGGTAATCCCATCGAGATCCATGTCCGGCAACCGCGGTTCCGGTCGGAATGCGCCCGGGCGCACCTCGCTGTACTTCATCTTCCCGGCGAGTGCGCGCTGGCGTTCCTCCATGCTCATTCCGGCCGTGCCGGCGAGTGCCATACCGCCGGCGGGACGCGAGCTACCGTTGAAATGCAACCACTCGGTGCCGTCGGCACGTGCCTCGATGTGCCAGATGCGGTCGCGAAATCTTGCCGGCGCGAACTGCAACATGCCGTCGGGGTGCTCCAGGACATGACCATCGGCGTCGACGACGGCTTGAACGACAGTGGCTGCCATTTCACGAACCCTCCTCTGCGGGTGAACCGGTGATTGGCTATTACTAGACGACTACTGAGGTCGGCAAGGGGTGGGTGAAAGCGGGGCCCAAACGTGAAACCTAAAACGTAAGGCTTGGCAGAACTCAGCCAGGCGGTTTACCCTTTACGTTTCACGCTTTACCCCATCCCCTCCACCTCGACGCGCGCATCATTGAAGCACGCTCCGGCGCCGATATCCGTCAGATGATCGGGGGCGAGTGCCGTGGCCGTTGCGCCGTTCAGGCTGGCGGAGCGCCACAGGCCCTTCGGCAAGCTCACCACCCCGGGCCGTTGCTCCTCGCGCACACTGGCGTGCGCGTGCACCTCGCCGAGGTCGTTGTAGATCCGGATCACCGCACCGTCCGCGATAGCGCGCGCCGCGGCGTCGGCCGGATGGATATGCAGCTGTGCCACGGGCAGGTTGAATTCGCCGAAGATCGAGTTGATGGTCTTGTCGGTTGCCGGGCTGAGCAGGGTCAGCGGATAACGCGATGGTGGCGCTGGTGTGTACGCGACGGGTCCGAGGGCGGCGGGGCACAGCTCGATCTTGCCGCTTGCCGTTGTCGGAAAATCGGTGCCGAGCTGGATCAACTCGTTCCCGCCGCCGAACTGTAGTGCCGCAAGCTTCGTGCGCCGCAGGTCGCCTGCGCTGTGGCTTTCAAGGCGATCACCGGCGCCGTCAAGGGCGGCGGTGAGCAGATCGTCCGTGCCGGGTGACAAGGCGGGCTCGGTGAAGTGCATCGCTTGTGCGAGGCGTGCGAAGAGCTCCGGATTGCTGAGCGATTCGCCGACCGGCGCGATCACCGGATCGGAGTATTGCAGGAAATAGTGCCCATAGGATTTGTGCAGCTCCTCCTGCTCGAACACCGTTGTCGCCGGCAACACGATATCGGCAAAGCGGGCGGTATCGGTGAGCACCTGGTCGTGCACCACGGTAAACAAATCCTCGCGCGCCAAGCCGCGCAGGATGAGGTTCTGGTTGGGTGTCATCGCAACCGGGTTGGCGTTGTAGACAAACAGGGCGCGGATGGGGGGCGTCTGCGGCTCGGTGAGGACGCGGCCGAGTTGCGTCATATTGATCTGCCGCACTGCCGCGGTGCGAAGATCCGGCCGCGCTAGTGCGGCGGAATTGACCGGAAACGTGCGGCTCAGGCTCATCGTCATGCCGCCGCCACGTACGCCGAACTTTCCGGCGATCGCCGGCAGCGCCAAGATGGCGCGTACCGCGTTGCCGCCGTTGCGATTGCGTTCGACACCCCAGCCGCAGCGGATGACCGCGGGCGACGCCGCGGCGTAGGCATCGATCAAGGCGGCAATGTCGCGTTCACGGACATCGCAGATCGCCGCGGCACGCGACAGGGGATACTCGGCGGCGGCGGCGGCGAGCGTGTCGAAACCATTGACGTGCGCGGAGATGAACGCGCCATCGGATCGACCGCGTCGGATCAACTCGTGGATCATGGCCAGCGCCAGCACGACGTCGGTGCCCGGCAGCGGCTGCAGGTGCAGGCTCGCGCTACGCGCCAGCGGCGTGCGGCGTGGGTCGATGACTGCGACGAAGGCGCCGGCGCGGCGTGCTGCGTTGACTTGCGGTACGAGGTGGATGCTGGTGGCCGCCGGATTGACGCCCCACAGGATGATCGCGCGCGCCAGCCGATAATCTCGCGGCGGTACGCCGCCCATGGTGCCGTACATCGCGCGATACGTTGTCCCCGTCGGCGCAGCGCAGAGCGTCTTGAGGAGCTCCGACGCGCCCAGCCGGTTGAAAAAACGCGCGTCCATGGCGCCTTCGCCGAGCACCCCGTTCGAGCCGCCATAGTGATAGGGCAGGATGGCCTCCGGACCGTCCTCGGCAATGATCTGATTGAAACGGCGTGCGATGCTCTCGAGCGCCTCCGCCCAGCTGATGCGTTCGAAACGTCCCTCGCCCTTGGCGCCGACGCGGCGCTGCGGCGCTTGAATTCGCAGTGGCGAGTAGACGCGCTCCGGATAGCGACGCACCTTGGCGCAGATGAAGCCGGCGGTGAGCGGATTGCGCTGCGAGCCGTCGACTTTGGTGATGCGCCCGGCGTCGACCGTGACCGCGAGGCTGCACGTGTCGGGGCAATCGAGCGGGCAGACGGAATCAAGCGTCGTAGCCATTGCGGCGCAGGATAGCGCAGGTGCGGCGGGAATGGCAGCCGTCGCTATCCAAGAACTTGCTGCGGCTCAGCCCGCAGCGAAGGAGGAGACCGCGGCGGTAATGGCGGACTCGAAGCCGTGGAGGAAGTGGTCGGCGCCGGTGAGGATGCGATGCGTCTTCGGTGCTGAAACACCAGCGAGCTGGCGGGTGAGCTCGCTGACGCTGCAGTACTGATCGGAGTCCCCCACGAGGAACAGCTTCGCCTTGGTGCAGTCCGTGAGGGAAGTCAGGTCAAAAAACACTAGCGGCGGCGCGACGACGATCAAGCGATCGACCGTTGCGAGCCCGTGGCCGGCCTGCACGGTCACCATTGCGCCGAAGGAAAAGCCGGAGAGCGTCGTCGACGCGGCGCCGCTGCGCTGCCGCAGATACGCGGCCGCCGCACGCGCATCCGCTTGTTCGCCGCCGCCGCCGTCATACGAGCCAGTGCTGCGGCCAGCACCGCGGAAGTTGAAGCGCAAGGTTGCGTACCCCGCCGCCTGCAAGCCCGCTTCGACGGCACGCACGACCAAGTTGTCCATGTCGCCGCCATACTGCGGGTGCGGATGGCAAATCACGCCGGCGCGTGTGGCGCCAGGCGGTAGCGTGAGCTCGCCTTCGAGGGTTAGATCGTTGCTCGGGAACGTGACGTGCATGAGGATTGCCCGCCGGCGTAGCGTGCTGCGCCCCTTGCCGCCTACGCCTTCAGCCCCCCAGCCCTCATCTCATCTCCACCGCCGCCCGCTTCCGTACGATCGTCAAGCCATCGGAGATCGACAGCATCACCGTGTCGACGCGCCGATCCGTCGGCAGGAAGTCGTTGAGCGCCTGAATGGCGCGCGTGTTTTCGTCGGTCGTTGCTTTGTCGAGCACCTGGCCCATCCATAGAACGTTGTCGAAAAGGATCAGCCCGTTCGGCCGCAGCCGCGCCAGGATCTCTTCGTAGTAGTTGCGGTAGTTGGACTTGTCGGCGTCGATGAACGCCATGTCGAACTGTGTGGTCGTGGGCAAGGCGCGCAACGTATCGAGGGCGGGACCGAGGCGCAGCTCGATCTTTTGCGCCACACCCGCCTTTTGCCAGTAGCGACGCGCAATTGCGGTCCACTCATCGTTGATGTCGCAGCACAGCAGGCGGCCGTCGTCGGGCAGGCCACGCGCGATGGACAGCGCGCTGTAGCCGGTGAACGTGCCCACCTCGACGGCGGAGCGCGCGCCGATGACCCGCGCCAGCAAGGTCATGAACGCTCCCTGCTCAGGAGCGATCTGCATCAAGCTGATCGGTCCGAGGGCCGCCTCGGTTTCCTTCGCCAATTCGGCCAGCAGCGGATCGCGCTCGCTGCGATGGGTGACCAGGTATTCGTACAACTCGCCGTTGAGGGCGGTGAACTTGTCGGGCATCGGTGGGCTCCTTGTGGTCGGGCGATTATTGATGGTTGCCGAGACCGTGTCCAGCCGGCAGCTCTCAGGCCACGGACCGATACGGGAGCGGTCTGGATATCGGTCCCGGTTCCGAACCTACTTGCCTTCATGGCAGGTCAAGCAACCGCTCAATCAGGAACTCGACAAAACGGGGCGCGTCGACTGCGACGGCAACCTCGAGCTCGGCAGCAGTGGGATCCGCAACCAAGCGAAAGTCCCCCGCGACAATCGCCGGCCGCAGATGGTGCCGCTCGATGGTGACGAACGACGGATCGATCAATACGGCGACCGTGAGCGGGTCGTGCAGCAATGCCATGGTGTTGGTGTCCCAGCCGGGTTGCGATGCGAAAAAGCGCCGGTGGAGCGGTGCCCAGATCTCGATTGCCTCGCAGACCGTCTGCACGAGCCGTGACCGCGACGTGCGCAGGCGTGCCAGATGGTTGGCGTTGAGGGCGACCTGCACGGTGACGTCGAGTGGCACGAGCGTCACCGGCATGCCGGCGTTGAGCACGATCTGAGATGCCTCGGCATCACTGCCCGAGTTGTACTCGACCAACGGCCCGCCCGGATGCAGACCGAGCGCGCCGCCCATCATGGTGAGATGCGGGATGGCTTGGATGACCGCCGGCTCCTTCATGATGGCAACGGCGACATTCGATAGGGGGCCAATCGTCACCACATGCAGGTGCTGCCGACGCACGCCTTCGATCAGCGCATCGACGGCGTGCGTCGGTGCCAGCGACAGCGTGTCGCTCGGATCGAGGATCGCCTTCCCTTCATGTCCGAGCCACAGGAAGCTGCGCTGGCGCAACACCGGTTCACGCACGCCGGCGGCCACGGGAACGTCGTCGTGGCCGGCCAGCGTCAGGAGCTTCTTGGCGATACGCGCCCGCAGGCCGACGTCACCGGATACGGTGGTAACGCTGCGGAGATCGAGCTCCGGCGATGCCAGGACGAGCGCCAGCGCGATGGCGTCGTCGACATCCGTGCCGATGTCGGTGTCGAGCAAGATGGCGAGTGGAGGGGCCACGCGGCGACCCTACCATGACGGCCGCGGCGCCGGCGAGAGCTGCTGGAGGACCCAGGCTCGACGACTCTTTGCGGTCGTATTGCCACCATTGGAGACCGCTGGTACAAGACCCTCTGCTGTAGCTATGCAGCAAACGCGCCGGTTGGATCCGGCAGGAGGCACTCATGGCAGTCGCACGTGTGACCGAGATCCGGGCCTCGTCCCCGGACGGGTTCCAGGAAGCGGTGATCGAAGGTCTCAAGCGTGCCAGCAAGACCCTGCGTGGCCTCACCGGTGTGGAGGTGCTGGGCAAGCGGGTGAAGGTGGCCGACGGGCGGATCGTCGAGTACCGGGTCGATCTCAAGATCATCTTTCTTCTGGAGTAGGGGTGCGTGTAGCGCTTCTTTTATGGACCACTCCCGTTGGTCGCGGGGGCTGCCCTCGCAAATTTGCGACTCAAGCACGATAAGGTTCTGCCACCGAAAAGGATCGAGGAGGGAAACATGGCGGTAGCGCGACAGACACAGATCATCGGCGCTTCGGCGCACAGCTGGGAGGACGCTATTCGCAACGCGGTCGAGCGTGCCAACAAGACGCTGCGCAACATCACCGGCCTCGAGGTCCTCAAAGAAAATGCTGCCATCGAGGACGGGAAGATCGTCGAGTACCGCGCCACACTGATGGTGACGTTCGTGCTCGACAACTGAGCCGCTCGACGAGGGGGCGCACATGGCCGATACATCCGCTCTCAGTCACCGCATGACCTCGCTGGATGCGAGCTTTCTCTATCTCGAGCAACCTAACGCGCTGTTGCACGTCGCCTGCATCTATACCTTCGGCCGAACCCTCGACTACGAGAGCTTCGTGCGCCATGTCGAGGCGCGCTTGTCGTTGATCCCGCGCTACACGCAGCGGGCGGTGATGGTGCCGTTCAACCTTGGCCAGCCGACGTGGGAAGCCGACCCGGACTTTGACATCCGCGTCCACATGCCGCATCACCGCTTGCGTGGGCATCACGACGCCACCGCGCTGGCGGCGCTGTGCGCCCGCCTGTTCGCCCAACCGCTCGACCGCGCGCGGCCGCTGTGGGAGATGCACTTCATCGAATATCAACATGGTTGCGCCGTCCTGGCGAAGACGCACCATGCGATGATCGATGGCGCCAGCGGCTTGACCATGCTCTGGCGCGTCATCCTCCCG
>CAZTDK010000281.1:0-7782 GCA_964611965.1 uncultured Binatia bacterium (SeqCode)
CTGTACCGCACCGACACCGACGAGGAGGGGGATGCGGTAATAAAGGGTTACGTTTGATGGCATTGAAGGCTCCTGGCGTGGGGGCTTGAGGGCTTGGGGGCTTGGGGAAAGTGCTCCCAGAGGAAGAAAATGGAAAACCGACAACGGGGAACTGAGAATGGAGAACGGGGCAATTGGTTCGGCGTTCCATTTTAGGGTTCCGGATCCGACGTGTTGGCTTCACGACTTGCGGCTCACTCCGCCGACGATCACACGCGACCAGCCTGTACCAAGCCAATAGGTCGCGAAAATGAGCACGATGCCAAGCACTAGCGAGGCGAGTATACCTACGGCATCGCTGAGGCCGCCACCACTGGTGGCGAACAACTGGGAACCGAGCTTCAGTGCGTCGTCGCTGCGCCAACGGCTTAGCGGCAGGGATGGGTTCCAGAGGGTTGCCATCCGCGACACGAGAATCGATCCCATCTCATAGTAGTCGCCGGTCACCGAGATGAACGGCGCATATGCCAGCGGCAGCGCGGCACCGAGGCACAGCGCGGCACGCAGCGGCGTTCGTTGCAACGGTGCGGCGCGCAACAGCGGGACCCCGACAAGGATGGTGAGCAGAAACGGCGCGAAGTCGGTCGCCAAATACGTCAGGTCGTTGCCGTGCGTGTCGAAGCCGGTGAGCTGCCCCGCATATGCTGAGCCGACGCTGACGAACGGAAACACTCTCTTCAGGAGTGTGGCGCCGTAGATCGGGTCGATATCCAGACGCGTCACCTCGCCACCCGTCCACACGCAGCCGAACGCGTGACCAAGCTCGTGGATGGGCACGTAGATCCACCAGGAGAGCCCGGTCGCAACGATGATCGCCAACACCGGCACGACGCTGCGACGCGGTACCGCAGCCTGCAGCGCGGCAAGATAGTCGTCTGCTGGCTGCATCAAGATACGGTAGATGCGGTGCATGGCCAGGCTCGCCTAACGCCGGGCGTCATTGGGGTCAAGGCGCGGCAACGGGCTGGGGCTCGAAGCCCTCATTCCTTTCCTATTCTTCTTTGCGTGGGGCGCATCCCTGTTGCAGTCCGAATGCATCCGGGGTACGCGCTGCGGGTCAGCAGCGCTACCGTGCCAGAAAGGGTCGCCGCATGAGCTACGAACAGATTCTCTACGACGTATCGGATCGGATTGCGACGATCACGCTGAACCGGCCGGACAAGTTGAACGCGTGGACGATGCGCATGAGTGCCGAGGTGCGGCACGCGGCGTTCCACGCCGACCGCGACGAGGCCGTGCGCGTGATCATCGTGACCGGCGCCGGTAAGGGCTACTGTGCCGGTGCCGACATGGACATGTTGCAGGGGCTCGGCGATGGCGACACCGCCAGCCTTGCCGCCGGCACCGACGACCTGAGCGTTTCGGACGACCCGGTCGTGCCCGTCGCATTCAAGGGGGATTACAGCTATCCGCTCGGCCTCCACAAACCGGTCATCGCCGCAGTCAACGGCGTCGCCGCCGGTCTCGGGCTGTCGTACATGCTCTTCTACGACATGCGCATCGCTTCCGACCGGGCACGGTTTGGCACCGCCTTTTCGCGCCGCGGCCTGATCGCCGAGCATGGCAGCGCGTGGTTGCTCCCGCGCCTCATCGGCATGGCGAACGCCTGCGATCTGCTGTTTTCCGGTCGCCTGATCGCTGCGGAGGAAGCGCGGAACATGGGACTCGTCAATCGCGTCGTGCCGCACGACGACTTGCTGGCGGTGGTGCGCGAGACGGCCACCGAGATGGCCACCCTCTGTTCGCCGCGTTCGATCCGCATCATGAAGCAGCAACTCTACGGCGATCTGTTTACCGACCTCGGCAGCTCGATGCGCGAAGCCGACCGTGGCATGCTGGAATCGTTCTCCGCCGAAGATTTTCGGGAGGGCGTCGCTTCATTCGTACAGCGCCGCCCGCCGCGCTTTACCGGACGCTGAGCCACCAGGCTGCGGTGCTGTCGAGATTTCGTGCGTTCGTGATTCTCTCATCGTCTGGTGCGTCTAGCGCATCAGCGCATTCGAGGGCAGGCTCGGATCCAATACCTTGCGGGCGGTCTCGACGCCCGCAACCGGCAGACCGCCGGGACTGAGTAGACCCAGCTGCACCAGGACGGACGCCTGGTCCCAATAGATATGCTCATGCGCCAGCTTCCCATCGCGGAGGTGCACAATGGCCACCACTGGAATCTCCACGTGCTTGCCGGTCGGCGGCACCCCCGGCAGCATCCATTCCATTTCGATCGTGTGGGTGAAACGGAAGATCATCTCGTCGACCAGCCGATCCGTGCCGATGGTCCGCGACACCGGAACGATTTCCGTATCAGGCGGCATCTTCGGGATGAAATGCCGGGAGTAGAACTCGTCGAGTGCCGCACGGCCGACACCTCCGGTCATGACGGGCACATGGTTGACGTAGGCCTCCTCCACCATGGTGTCCAGCGTGGCTGCCGTGTCCCGAGTTACGAATTCATCGCGCAGGTGCTCTTCCCACAGGTCGTTGAGCCGTTGTTGGTCAGGCGAGAGCATCCTTGACTGCTCCTTTCTCGGCGACAGGACGCACCTGCCGTCAGGCTGCGGAATGCTGCGAGTACGGCCGGGCAAGACTCCTTCACGGATTCTCGGCGCTTACGCCAGCAAGACGGCGGACCACCTCGTAGTACATCTGCACCGCGTCGCGGAACGCCGCGACCGGAGCGCGCTCGTCATTCCCGTGTTCGCTCTCAAGCTCCGCCTCGCTGACGACGATCGGATTGAAACCGTAGGCAGGGATATTGCGCTCGCGGAACTGAGCCGAATCCGTCACCCCACTGGTCATGAGCGGCGCCACGATGCTGCCCGGGTAGCGCGGCTGGGTGACCGTGCGGATCGTTGCCATCAGCGTCTCGTCGACCGGAGACTCGTTTGGCGGCCCACCGCCGTCCAGCTCGATGGTCACGCGCGGATCGTTGACGACGTGCTCGAGGACACGCTGCAGCGCCTCGCCGCTGTCGCCGACGGTGACCCGACAGTCGAGCGTCGCCTCGACCTGCGCCGGAATGACGTTGGTCTTGTAGCCACCATGCACGCCGGTAAGCGAGATCGTCGTGCGCAGCAGTGCGTTGATCGGTGGCCGCTCCGTGAGCTGGCCGCGGAAGAGCGTCTGCACGATGGGGTTATCCACGTGGCGCATGATGAGCGAACCGGGGAACGGCAACTGGCTGGAGAGATCCTTGAAGAGATCGACCACGGTTTTCGACGGCCGCAGCGGCGTCTCGTACTTCGCAATGCGATCGAGGGCGCGGACCATGGTGACGACGGCGTTGTTCGGCAGGGGCACCGAGCCGTGTCCGGTGTCGCCGTGCGCCGTGAGCTTCATCCAAGCTTTGCCCTTCTCCGCCGTTTGCACGAAGAAGATCGTCTGTCCCGGGGTGAGCAGGTCATGGGTTCCCGACCCGCCCTCGTTGAGGACCATGCGTACGTTGCGGAACAGGTCGGCGTGCTGCGCCAGCATGCCTTCGATTCCGCGGCTGCCCTCCTCTTCGTCCGGCTCGATGAGCAACAGGATGTGGTCGCGCGGCGTGAGACCCTGGCGATGCAGCAGGATCAGCGTCGTGAGCTCCAGAATGCCCAGTCCTTTGGTGTCGAGGACGCCACGGCCATACAGCGTGCCGTCAGCGATGTCCGCCGCAAATGGGGAATGGCTCCAGTCGGCGGCAACTGCGGGGACGACATCTGAATGGCTCATGAGCACGAGCGTGCGGGCGTCCGCGCCATTCCCGGGTAGGCGCGCTACCAACGCCTGCCGCTGCGGATCGTTGAGGGGATCGTAGAGCTGCGCTTCGATCCCTTCGGCGGCCAGCCAGCCGCGCAGCAGCTCTGCCGCCGGGGTCTCGTGACCCGGCGGATTCGTCGTATCGATTCGCACGTAGGTTTGCAGGCGCTGCAGCGCCTCGTCACCGACGCGCGGCCAGTCGATGGTGTCGGCGAATGCCGCTCCGGGCGATAGCAGGAAAATCAGTAGCAGCACTCGGTTTCCCGTTGTCTCGCACCGCATCACAGCCCCCTCTTGTGCGCCCATTCTTAGCCGCACTCGCTGGGAGAGAACAACCGGGCCTGCGGGTCTGCGGCCAGCGTCTTTTCCATGCTCCGCTCCCGTTGGGTCGCTGCGCGCTGCCAAGTCCAGACAGGCTGTTAGTGCGCGCGGCGGAACAGATTGAAGTGCCGGGAGCACCCCGCTTTGACACGGAGCGCTCCCGGCGCAGAGCCCTACGTAGGGGGGTACGTGAGGGCGCCGCTGCTCATCCGGCCACTGGGTGGCCGATACGGTTCTTCGCAACCTGCTCGGCGACCTTTTGCATCATCGGAGGCCGTGAGTCAACACGGTGACCCGCGGTCGGCGGCCTTTCTATGCTCCGCTCCGCATTGGCTCGCTGCACACCGCCAAGGCCGGCGGGCTGTTACGCGACTGAATCCGCTTCGCGCTGATGCATTACCTGGCGCGCGTACGGCGCCCTGCAGCGAGCGCCAATGCCGCGCCGATCCAGCCGACGCCACCGAGGCTGCCGCTCGTTCCCGCCAGCGAGCACCCACCGCCATTGCCGGTAACGCTGATGCTGCCGCTGTTGCCAACCTCGGTTGCCGTGGCACGTGGTGTTACCGACGGCGCCGCGAGCAGCGCCAGCACCTGGGAACCGACCGCATGCGAGGTAGCAGTGGTACCATCCACACCTCTGGTCACCCCGGTCAGCACATTGCCAGACTTCCCCAGGTAGGAAATCTTCTCGCTGTCGATCTGAACTTTCCCCTGCGGCGGCAGCGCTCCTGCATCATCCACCGCGATGGTCAGGTCCGACGCGCTGATCGCCCGCGTCAGCCGGGCCACCACCGTAACTGGAGTGGTTGGTGTAAGCGTTGGCGTTGTAAGCGTTGGCGTTGATGGTGTTGCGCTCGGCACCACCGTGCCCGGTGTCTTGGTCGGCGTCCGTGTCGCCGTCGGCGGCACCGTGCCCGCGCCGGTCGTCGGCGTCGCGGTTCGCGTCGAAACCAGGGTGGTTCTCGTGTTCGTGGGCGTGGCCACTACCGTTACGGAGTCGCAGGTTCCGGCTGGCGACCCTGTGCAATCGGCGCTGTCAACGCAGGAAAAGCCGTCGAAATCTCCACCGTTGCAGAACTTCCCCGTGGAACGACAGACCGAACTGGGACATTGGCCATCATTCAGGCACGAGACCGCCTTGAAGTCCCCAGCGAGGCAAACCTTCTGCGCGCCAACGCAGGGAGCCCCATCGGAACAATTACTCGTCACATCGCAGCACTCGGTGGCGTTCGGTCCCGACGGGCAGACACCCGTCAGGCTCGCATCGCACACGGGGCTGGAAGCGACGCAATTCACACCGATACAGCCGCAGTAGCCACCGTCGTCGGCGCCGCCGTTACAGACAGGCTGCGCGATGACACACACGCCATTCGGGACACAGTCGTCGTCGCTGTTGCACGCCTTCCCATCCGGCGAGGCGCCGCCCGCTACCGAGCACAAGAACTCGCCATTCGGCAGCGGCGTCGGTGTTTGCGCCGCCGCACGGGTCAGCGCGCCTGCGCCGAGCCAGACTGTAAGTACTAGAAACAGCACGTCTCTTTGGATTCGCATCGTCACAGTACACGCTCAAGGTTAGCTGTTCTTTTCATCCTTCGACCTCATTAGTCAACAAGAAAAGCGCCCGCGGCGGAGCCAATCGCAGGTTTTCGACCGCGGAGCGAGCGTTGCCTCATACGGCGCGTACGGTCTGCCTGTCAACAGGCCATTGGTCATGCCGCACGGGTAGAGCCATCGCAGCAGGCGCAGGTGACGATGCTGGCAGCAGCGATCCGCGAGTTCGGACACGACGGTTCGATATCCGCGGCGCTCACCAGCCCAAGATCCGCAAGGTCCCTTCGCGACTGTGCTCACAACCGACGATCTACTTCGACTCGCAGGTCAAGTAGAGATCGTCACCATCCTTGAGCAGGCGCTTTCCGAGCGGGATGTTCTTGGGCGCGTAGATCGCCACCTTTATCGCCTTCGTATTCGACTTCAAGCCACCGGTACCCAACGGTACCTTGAAATCAAAATACGCCGTACAGGTATCCGACGTCACCAGGGGAGGCGCGAACACCATGGTCTTCGCGCGGCAAACACCATCACCACTGCCGGTCGAGGCGTCGCAGTCGCTCGCCAAATCGCAGGTCTGACCTTTCTTGGCGAGGTTGTCACACACTCCGTTGACCTTCGCGCCGATGCCGCGCACTGCGGCGGTGATGGCGGAAATGTTTTCCGCGTCAAATCCGTCTCCCGGATGCAAGAACCTCGGCACCCGGAATTTCAAGGTCTCGGCGCTGTGCGGTTGGATACACGGAAAACGCGGATCACTCACGTTGAAGCACATCGACAGCCGGAAGGTGCACACCCCATCCAACGCGGGCCCAGCGTCACAGGTGGGGTCACCGTCGTGACAGACCTGCTTCCGGCTGGGTAAGCCGCTCGGCAATGCCGTCAGCGGCGAGTTGAGACACAGCTCGAGAAAGCAGTCGTTTTTCACCGAGTAGCACAATCCCGGAACCATCTGATCGAAACCGGGATAGCAGGGCGATTTCGTGCAGTTGTTTTCGCACCCGTCGTGGTTGATGGTGTTGCCGTCGTCGCATTCCTCGCCAGCGGTGACAATCCCGTTGCCGCATCCGGTGTACGTACAGTTGGAGTCACAGCCGTCGCCATCTACCTTGTTGCCGTCATCGCACTCTTCGGTGCCGTCGACCACACCGTTGCCGCAGAGGTTGGGCGTCGGTGATGGTGACGGGGTCGCGGTCACCGTCGGAGAATTCGTCGGACTGTTCGTGAACGTCGGCGTACTGGTGGGAGTCGGTGTATTGCTGGGGGTGGCAGAATTGGTCGGCGTCCACGTCGGCGTGCTGGTGGGCGTCGGCGTAAACGTACTGGTCGAGGTCGGGGTATTCGTCGGCGTCAGCGTATTGGTCGGCGTCCAGGTCGGCGTGCTGGTGGGCGCCGGCGGCAAGGTGTTCGTGGGGGTTGTCGTCGGCGTCAGTGTTGGCGTCATGGTCGGGGTCGCCGTCGGCGTGAGCGTTAGCGTATTCGTTGGCGCCGCCGTGCGTGTCAGCGTTGGCGTACTCGTCGGCGTCGGGGTCGGTGTGAATGTTGGGGGTGACGTCGGTGTTACCGTGGGTGAGGGTGTTTGGGTCGGAGTTGCGCTCGCCGCCGACGTCGGGGTGGGCGTCGGTGTATTGTTGAACTGATCGTTGGTCGAAAAGCTATCGGTCCCAAAGACCTCGTTTGTCGCCGTCACCTTGAATCCGGCCGCCGCCACACCAAACCCGGAGGCACTGTCTTGGCTCGCGACAAAGACAATCAGCTGGCAATCCGCGTCGGCGGTACAGTTGCCTTGGAGCAGGAACCCGTCAGGCACAGTCTGCGTCGGCGGCATCGTGAACGGCATCGAGCCACCGCTGACGTTACCGACGGTACTGTGGTTGTGGTCGTCGAAGGTGACCGTCTGGCAGGATTGTTCACCGAGCGTCGCATCCGACTCGATCACCCTCGTCGCACCGCTGCCGGAGCAGCCGGCTTGCTGCGGGTTGGGAAGCGGGAACGCCATGGTGGAACCGGCGCACACGAACAAACCTACCGTCCGCGTTTCCGATGCCAGGTCCACTGCTGCCGGGACGGCTGCGTCGCCTACCTGAACATCCGTCAAGGGAATCGTGCCGCCGGCAACGCCCACAGTGCCACCGGATG
>CAZTDK010000282.1:0-7770 GCA_964611965.1 uncultured Binatia bacterium (SeqCode)
ACGGATCGCTCAGGAGGCGGCGGCGCCATCCCGCGGGCGCCGTCTCGATGCGCGTGCCGTCGGCGTTAGTCGCTGGTCTGCAACCACGATGACCCCACCGACATACTCGGCCGCGAGGAGATTCATGGGTGGCATGCCGACGAACGTGGCGACAAAGATATTTGCCGGGTGTTCGTAGATGGCGCTTGGCGTGCAATTTCTCGCCACCGTGTCGCACGAGTTGTGCACGCCGCTCTCACCGATCCTCATTCGGGCGCACATGCTGCAAACAGGAGAGCTCGATCCGGGCAAGACGCGCCAAGCCGTCGACGCTATCAGATCCACGTGGGCAGCCCGTGGAGCCCGCCGAGCTAACGGCGGTGGTCGCGATGCTCGCGGGGCGGACCCGGGGAGACGCGGCGCGGCGGTGATGCGAGGAGGTGCCGGCGCTGAGGCTATTGCTTGTCGGGCGCCGACAGGTCCGGCGGCGGCTCAACTGGCGGGTGCCGCCGCGCTTGCCGGCGCAACAGCACTTCGCGCACGGCGGCGGCGTCGAGCCCGAGGATGAAGCAGACGTGCTCGAACGAAAAGGGCCGGCAGTGCGGCTCGTTCATGAGCCAGTCTTGCGCATCGCGAAACTGGCGGCGGCTGCTAGTGTCGCGCGCCCCGTAGAAGCGCTCGAAACAATAGATGGCGTCCTCGAGGATGGCGATCATCAAGCGCTGCTCGGGTGGCGTTTGCATGCGACTGCCCGCGAACAGCTGCTCCGGCAAGACGACGGCGGGCGCGACGCTCCCGGAAGCTTGCGTAGTGACAGCGGCGCGAGATTTGACGGTGTACGCGTTGCCCATGACCCAGCCCTTCACAGTCCGGCATCCGGCAACCGTCGCTGCCGACTTTTTCGCGCGTGCTCATCTGTGCGCCGTGGCGGTTTGCGCGCGGCGCGCGCTCGCAAGGGAACCAGGCGTGTGCTGCGCGCGCAGCTGGCGCACAAGACGAGGTCCGGACGCGTGTAGCGTAAACGCGCCGACCGCTCCCCGCACGCGGCGCACGGGACGTCGCCGCCAGCGGCGTTGACCGTCCACGTCACCCCCTCGAGATCCAGACCGATTGTGCCCTGCAATCTGGCGTAGCGGTCCGCGTGCTCGAAGATCATTTGGTCGTCATAGGGCGCTCCGGTATTGAAGATGAGTGCACCATTGCCCAACAGCAAGCGTGCGATGTGCCTCATCTCACTCCCCATGAAAACCGATCTTGTCTGTTCCGCTGCTCGTTCCAAGGTTTCCCCTTTATTACGCAACGGCAGCCGGCACCGGCAATCGGGTAGATTCTGTATGGGGTGGAACGGTGGAGAGTGAACCGTTCGGGATGGGCAGCCCGCAGCGCAGCGCTCAGGGTTCGATCAAACGGTTGCGTACGGCATAGCGCACCAGCTCACTCATGGAGTGGAAATCGAGCGCGCGCATAATGTTGGTGCGGTGGGTCTCTGCGGTCTTGACACTGATGCCGAGTATGGTTGCGACTTCTTTGTTGCTCTTGCCTTCCGCGAGCAATTGGACGATTTCGCGTTGCCGCGGCGTCAGCGGACTCGCGGGCGTCCGCCGCGGCGTGGGGGACGCCTCGCCATCTTTCAAATACCCGTGCAGCAGGAGATCGGCGACGCGCGACGCGAAGAACGGCTTGTGCTGTCGCAACGCCTCAACCGCGTCGATCAGATCGCGCCCGGCATCCGATTTGAGCACGTAGCCGCGGGCGCCGACGCTCAGCACCTCGCGCACGACCTGCTCCGACTCGTGCAGCGTCAGGATCAGCACCTCGCACTCCGGCAGTTCTTTGCGAATCTGCCGCGCGGCATCGAGGCCGTTCAGGCCGGGCATGCCGATGTCCAGCACCGCGATATCGGGCCGCTCGCGTTTGGCGGTCTCGACCGCCTCCCGGCCGTCGACGGCTTCGGCGCAGACGTGCCAATCGGGCTGTTCCTCGAGCAAGACACGCACGCCGCGGCGAACGACCTCATGGTCATCGGCGATGAGAATGCGCAAGGGGTTCATGTGTCCGCCCGAATCAGTGGGACGGTCGCGCGCACGGTGAAGCCCGGGGTGCCGGAGCTGATCTCCAGCTGACCGCCCAGTTGTGTCATCCGTTCGTGCATACCCATGATGCCCACGCCCAACGCTGCCGGATTGCTGCCGCCTTCTACCATGAAGCCTCGACCCTCGTCGATCACTTCAAGCGTGACGGTACGCGCGTCGCAGAGAATCTGCACGCGTACGGACGGACTGCCGGAGTGGCGATGCACGTTGGTGAGACACTCCTGGACCACACGGAAGAGCGCAGTCTCGACGTCTTCCGACAGGCGGCCCAGATCCGGGGCGATCGCCAGATCGACGCGAATGCCGCTGCGTTGCATGAAGCCTTCCGTGTACCAGCGAATGGCGGAGGCCAGGCCCACTTCGTCGAGCAGTGGCGGGTGCAACAGATAGGCGATCGTACGGATCTCTTCCAAGCTGCGGTCGACCAGGACCAGGCTTTCGTCGAGGGCGCGGCGGGTCGCAGGCTCGAGCTGCTCGCGCCCCCGATTGACGATGGACAGATTCATCGCCAGGCCGACCAGATTCTGCGCGGTACTGTCATGCAGCTCGCGGCCGAGGCGGCGGCGCTCGTCATCCTGGATCTGCATGAGCCGGCGTGACAGCTGCAGCACGTTCCGCTCGTTGCGCTTGCGATGGGTGATGTCGTGCCCGGTACCGGCGACGCCGACCACCTGACCCTGGCTGTCCGTGAGCGGCGCCGCCGTGAATTGATACACCATCGGTTCGCCATTCTTGTGCAGCAATTCGGCCTCGTCCTCCGCGAAGCCCGTCGCCAACGCCCGGCGAATCGCGGCGCCGACGGTGGCGCGCGTGGCGGCGGAAAAGAAACTCTCGGCGTGGCGCCCCTGCAGCTCTTGCGGCGACAGGCCGGTGGCGGTTTCCAGCCTGCGGTTCCAGCGGACCAAGCGGGTCTCGAGATCGAGGGTGTAGATGATGTCCGGCACGGTTTCCATGATGAGCTCGAGCTGGCGCTGCGTGTCGGCGAGGCGTTGATCGGTCTGTTTGCGTTCGGTGATGTCGTGCAGCAGCCAGCGAATGGCGCTGACCTGGCCGGAACGATCGCGGACAGTGACGGCGGTGACGGCGATGTCCGCTTCGGTACCGTCGTGCAGGAGGAGATGGATCTCCTGACCGTTGATGCGTTCCACGGTCCCGCGCTGCATGCGATGCAATAGTTCGTACAGCTCAGAGTGACCCGTCGGCGCGACGAAGACCGAGAGGGGCTTTCCCACCAGGAACTGCTGCGGCCGCTGAAACAGAGCCGCTGCCGCGTGGTTGGCTTCGATAATGCGGCCGACGGCGTCGCTGACCAGGTAGCCGTCGGGCGCAAGGTCGAAGAGCTCCAGGTAACGCTGCCGTTCACGTTCGACCGCATCACGCGCCAGCAGCAGCTCGTCGCTGCGGGCCTGCAACTCATCGGCGGAAACGTGCAACTCTTCCAGGGCGTTGGACAGCTCTTCGAGGGCTTGCGGCAGCAGGTCCAGTGGCTCTGCGTGCGGCTCGTCGCAACGGTGCGACAGCGTATTCAGCCGCTGCTGTGCCTCGTTGATCTGCCGCTCCAAGTTCAAGATGGTTGATTTCACGTCAATGCCTCGTCAAACCCCGCGCGGGATCCTTCAGATTTCAGGCTTCCTCCATCAGGAGGATGGCTCCCATGCGCTGGCCGCCCGCGGCCAGGCGTGGGGTGCAGCTGATGCGGCAGCGGATGGCCTTGCCGCGTCGATTGGTGGCGTCGAGCACGACATCCGGGCGGGTTACGCCATCCGTCATGCACGCCTGGATCACGTCGCGCACCGGTTCCATGGGCACGCCGATATCGAGGTCGGTGAACCGCCGCTTCTGGACTTCGTCGGCGCGCAAGCCCCACAGATCCTCGGCATGGCGGCTCCAGACCTCGATAAGGCCTTGCGCGTCGAGGACGACCACCGCCGCGCGCAGCCCCCCGATCACCGAGTCCAAGAACGTGTTGGCATGGTTCAGTTCGTCGGTGCGTTGGCGCAATTCGTCGTTCAGGGTTTGCAGCTCTTCATTGGCGGACTGCAACTCCTCGTTCATGGTCTCGAGCTCCTCGTTGGAGGACTGCAGCTCCTCGTTCGTGGTTTCGAGCTCTTCGACGGTCGATTGCAGCTCTTCGTTTGTGGTCTCCAGCTCTTCGTTGCTGGATTGGAGCTCTTCGTAGGCGGTCTCGAGATCGGCATTGCTGCGTTGCAGCTCGGCGCGCAGCTTAGTCTGCTGGGTGACGTCGGTGAACGTCACCGTCACCCCCAGGGCCTCAATGGTGGTGTGAAAGAGTGGCAGGACATCGATGTTGAAGAACTGCGCCTCGCCTTGGCCCGGGGGCATTGGGCGCTCGACGCTGGCTACCGATACGGTGCGGCGCTGGGCGAGGGCTTCTTCGATCATCGAACGCAGCTCGACCGGACGGTACGAGAGCTCCAGGTCGCGAAAAGGCCGTCCGATGTCCTTCATGGTCAGTCCGAAGACCATGCGGGCGCGCTGATTGGCAAGCGTCAGCAGGTCGCGTTGATCGATGACCACCTGCGCCACCGGCGCCGTGTCGAACGCCACCTCGCGCAAGCGCGCCTCCGCCGCCTGTTTACGGCTGTCCTCGTCGGCCACGCGGCTCGGCGCTTCGAGCGTCTCGCGCGGTTTGGCGACCGCCACCTTGGCGAAGATGCGGTGCTTGAGATCGACCGGCCGAAACAGGTTGGGATGCGTGAGCAGCATCTCCGCCTTGCCGAGGAACAGGATGCCGTCGTTCTGCAGGGCAAACTGAAAGCGCGACAAGATGCGCTCCTGCGCCTCGGCATTGAAGTAGATCAAGACGTTGCGACAGACGAGCAGATCGATGTGCGAGATCGGCGCGTGCTGCATGAGATCATGGCGGCCGAAGATGATCGAGCGGCGGAGATCGACGCGGAACGTATGGCGCTCGCCGTGGCGGGTGAAGTAACGCTCGTGCCATTCCGCGGGCAGCGGCTCGAGGCTCTTGGCCGGGTAAGTGGCCTGGCGGGCGTCGTTGAGTGCCGTCTCATCGACGTCGGTGGCGTAGATTTTCACGCGCTGACGAAAGGCCTCGGCTCCCAATGCCTCGGCCAGGAGCATCGTCAGCGTGTACGGCTCTTCACCCGTGGCGCACCCGGCACTCCATACGCGAATCGGCTCGTCGCCCGATTTGCGCGCCACAATCTGTGGGATGACTGCCTCGGCCAGATATTCCCAGGCGCCGGGATCGCGCAGAAAGGCGGTGACCTTGATCAGGATCGTGTTGAAGAGCTGGGTAAACTCCTCCGGGTGTACCTCGAGGTAGTCGACATAGTCGCCGACATCGCTGATCTTCACGTCGCTCATGCGCTTGCTGACCCGCCGCAGCAGTGTGGCCCGCTTGTATCCCGAGAAATCAAAGCCGCGGTTGTGGTGGAGATACTCCAACAGCGTCTTGAATTCCTTGCTGTCCGCAACTTCGACCATCAGGTCTCTTCCTTCATCACCAAGGTCACCAGCGCCGGCGCGATCTCACTGAGCGGCAGGACGAAGTCGACCACGCCCGTCTGAATGGCGGCGCCGGGCATACCGAAGAACTCCGCGCTGGCTTCATCCTGCGCGATGACCGTGCCGCCCATTTTGTTGATGGCACGGACGCCCATGGCCCCGTCGCTGCCGGTTCCCGACAAAACCACGGCGATGGCCCGCTCCTTTGTGCTGGCCGCCACCGACTCGAAGAGCAGATCGGCCGACGGCCGCACGAAATGTACCAGCTCGGATTCTGAGAGGGACACCGTCGCGCCAGGGTTGACCAGGAGATGGCGGTTGGGTGGCGCGATGAAGACGGTTCCGCGCTCCAAGTGGTCGCCGTCTTCGGCCTGCTTGACACGCAGCGCGGTGCGCCGCGCCAGGATCTCGGCCATCAAGCTGCGGTGCCGCGGGTCGAGGTGCTGGACGACGGCGATCGCGGCGGGAAAATCCGCCGGCAACGCCGCGAGGACCTCGCTCAGTGCCCGCAGCCCTCCGGCGGAGGCCGCGATGGCGACGGTGTCGAAGTGGTTAGGGCCTGCGGCCGGTATCATTTTTGGGGGCCGCTCCCTCCCGTTGGTTGTTGCGCTGGTCCAAGTCCGACGGGCAGCTAGCGTTGATCGCCGCCACTGCCTCATCTGCATGGGTGCCCTGGAACGCTCTGCTTGCGCTCCTCACATCCGAGGCGCGGTTGCTCCGATGCACGCCCCCGATAACGCATGGCTGAGTTGCCTTGTCAACGAAGCGCGGCCATTCCGCAGCTCTCCGCTGTGCCACTCGGTGACCCTCGACCTGCCAGCGGGCTCGCGTGATCATCGAAAGGCGCGGCGCAGGCGTTGCACCGCGAGCGTCAGGTGCTCGGTCCTCAACCAGAAATCGCTGGGCGTCGGACACGTTTCCAACAGCGCGTCCGCAATCGCGCCGTCACTGTACGCATCAACCTCAAAGCCGTTCTCCCTGAGGAGCCGGCGGATGACCGGCATTGCGTGCAGGACAGCTCGCTGCCGGTTGTATGCCGTGTCCTTGGCCATGACTCCACATATCCGCGCGCCGAATGACGGCTCAATACGGGTTGAGCATCGCCGCGCATCAGCCGCGTTTGGGCAAGCTGTGCGCCCGCTTCTCGCGGGTCGCGGCGCACCATCCCTACGCCTGGTTTCGACAGCCGCGTAGCGCCGCCGAGATTGCGACGGTAACGCCGCAGAATCGCCTCGTCGGCTTCCCCTACCCGAAATACAGGAATGCCATCATGGAGGTGGACCAGTCGGCGGCGCTCTTGATGACCTCCGTCGGCGCCGCGCGCCAGCTCGGCATCGACCCGTCGCGCTGGGTCTATCTGTGGGGGTGCGGTGATGCGCAGGATCTGTGGTTCGTTTCGGAGCGGGTCAACTACCACAGCTCGCCGGCGAGCCGCGCCGCCGGCGAGCAGGCGCTCGGCATGGCCGGGGTCACGATTGGCGATATCGAGCGCTTCGACCTGTACAGTTGCTTTCCGAGCGCGGTGCAGATCGGCAGGGACATGCTGGGCATTCGCGCCGACGATGCGCGACCGCTGACGGTGAGCGGCGGGTTGCCGTATCACGGCGGACCAGGGAACAACTATATGACGCATGCGATTGCGACGCTGATGGCGCAGCTACGCGCTGCGCCCGGCGACAAGGGGCTGGTGACCGGCCTGGGCTGGTATCTCACCAAACACTCGGTCGGCATTTACAGCGGCGCCCCGCCACCGCGCCGGTGGCGGCGTCACGTGCCCGACCACGATCAAGCGGGGCTCGACAGTATGCCGCATCCGCCGCTGGCGACGACACCGCAGGGACGCGGCGTCATCGAGACGTACACCGTGCTGCACGACCGCGGCGGGGCGCCCATACGCGGCATCATCGTCTGCCGACTCGACGACGGCCGGCGGTTTATCGCCAACACGCCGGACGATCGCGGTGTCTACGACGGCTTGATGGCGCAGGAAGGCATTGGCCGTCCTGGCGCCGTGTCGTCGCGCGATGGCATGAACGTGTTCACGCCGACGTGAAGTGAAGGGCTTGCGGGCCTGTGGGCTTGAGGAATCGGTGCCATGGCTCGGGCCCCCAAGCCCCCCAGACCGCCGCCGTGGCGTTCCCCCCCCCGGGAGGCACGCTCGCCGCGATGGCGTGCAGCGAGTTCACCGTCGCGGGGGCGCAGGTCA
>CAZTDK010000283.1:0-7765 GCA_964611965.1 uncultured Binatia bacterium (SeqCode)
GGACGCAGCGTCGGCCCAGGCCGCGCCGCGGCCATGATGGCGAGGTTGGTTTCGAGGATCTGCGCATCCACCAGCAACGCGGGTGTTTGCAAGTCGTGAATGGTGCGTGTGGTCATGTGGACGGATCCTCTGACGGCGGGCATGTGGGCGTGAGGGCCTGGGGGCCCTCACACAGTCAACCTCTCGCTGACTTCCCTCGCCCTCCAGAAGAGCATCTCGGCACCTTGCTCGAAGAACTGAAAGCGCTGATCCTTCGTCTGGCCGATGTGGTAGCGATAGTAGATCTGCTGCAGGACAATGGCGATCTTGAAGATGCCGAAGACGTAATAGTAGGGTACGTTGCCGACGTCGACGCCGCGGCGCTTGCCATAGCGCTCGACGGCCTCGCGCCGCGTCAGGAAGCCGGTGGTGTTGGACGGCATGCCGACCTGGCCGGCGCCGGGCGCGCCCTCGCTGGCCTCGATCCATGCCGATAGCAGCGTGCCGAGATCGGCGAGCGGGTCGCCGACGGTGCACATGTCCCAATCGAAGACGGCGACACACCGTCCCGGGTCCGCCGCGTCGAGCATCATGTTGTCGAGCCGCCAGTCATTGTGCAGCAGCGTCGGCGGCGGCGGCGGCGGCAGATGATCGCGCAACCATTGCGCCATCTCCGCAACGATCGGCACGTCTTTGGTCTTGGCGCGCTCGTAACGGGCGGTCCACCCATCGACTTGTCGCCGCAAAAAGCCGTCCGGCTTGCCCAGATCGCCCAGGCCGATGGCGCGGTAGTCGACCTGATGAAGATCGGCGAGCGTATCGATCATCACCTCGCTGATACGGCGGTTGATCGCCGGATCGCTGCCACCGCCATACGCGTCCGGAATGCTACGGCGCACGACGATGCCGCGCCGCCGCTCCATGACGAAGAAGGGTGCGCCGAGGAGCGTGGCGTCATCGCAGTACACGTAGGCGCGCGGGGCGAGCGGATAGCCTTGATAAAGCACGGACAGCACGCGGTACTCGCGCCCCATGTCGTGCGCGGACGGCGCCACCGGACCAACGGGCGGGCGGCGCAGCACGTACTCCGTGTCGCCGTAGCGCAACAAGTAGGTGAGGTTGGCATGGCCGCCGGCGAATTGGACGACGTCCAACGGTCGTTCGGAATCCGGCAGCTTGCCCTTCAGATACGCCGCAAGGCGCGCTTGGTCGAAGTCCTCGCCTTCGCGAACCGCGATGGTTTCCGGATCGGCCGCTGCTGTCGGGTGTGCATCGGTCATACTCTCTCCATAGAAGGCACAGCGCTGCGCGGTGACTCGTGGCGGCTCTTGTCAGATTGGTCGCAACAGCATGTCGGGAGAACGCTCGTCACGGCAGGACTCTATAGCGACCCAATGGGGAACGGTCGAGTAGAATCGGCGCCGCTTGCTGCTCACTTCAGGCCCCTCGCCCATGAACTCACTGGCATTGGGCCTTACCCCGCCACAGGCCCCCGCGGCTTCATTGCATAGATGCGTGTCACCGTGATCTCCAGCGCCACCGTACGGCGGGTGGCGCCGGTGGCTCCGGGGCGCGTCTCCCGCAGGGTGTCTGGAATTTCTCGGGCGCGACCGGAGACGATTGCGGCGGCACCGTCGGCGCCCCATGTGGTGAGCGCCACGCGTGGGTTGGCGGACAGATCCTGCCGCCGCAGCGCGTTCTCATAGATCGTTGTGCGCAGCTGGCCGTTGACGAATTCGGCGTGTACGGGCGCGACATGTGGCGCGGTGCTGGCGCCCACGGTCGCCATGGCCTTCAGGCGTATGCCATTCCAGAAGGCGATGAATTCCAGCGCGCTCATCTGGCGCTCGTCACGGTTGAAGGTGTCGCGGACCGCCTGCCCGGCGCGCTCGCGACTGCGGTCGAGCACGCGTTGAATGCGTGCGAGCGCCTGCGGCGGCCAGGTCGTCGGATCACGCTCGTCGGGCGGTGCATCGGCAACGACCGGCCGACTGCAGCGTGGGGACTTTGGATCAGGTACGGTAGACATGTGTCGTCCTTTCTGACCTGCGGCCGGTGTATTGTCTATGGGCCGCTCGCGTTGGTCACTGCGCGCTGCGGTCGCCGGACGCTGACGCGTGCGCAGCATTTTGCCCTTGCAAGGGTAACCGACTTGAGAAGGATCGGGGTGTCGTTTACGCCGGCGGACTGCCGGCGACCGGTGCGCGTCTACGCCACACCCAATCGCTCGCGGCGCGCACCACCTCGCCGCCATCGGCTCGAGCGATCAGCTGCAGCAGTTGCGCGGTGCGCGGCGGGCCGGGCACTGCATCTACCAGCGCTCCGGCCGGCAGCCAACTGTGCACGATCAATTCCTGACCGGCCTGGGCGTCGCTACGGTACTCGGCGTCGAGCCATTCGATGCGCAGCGCGCCGTCGGCTGACAGCATGCGCTGCAGCGGCCAGCCGTGCGCCGCAAACAAGGCGAACGCGCCGTCTTCGAGGAAATTGGCATAGACGGCATTGTTGACGTGCGTGACGTGATCGAGGTGCGACGGTTGCACGGTGAGGGTGGAGCGCACCGCATCCGGTGGCGGCTCCGCACGCACGGCAGGCGCACGTGGTAGGGTGATCGCCTCGGCGCCCGGTGGGAGGAAGGCCTGTTGCAGCGCGTCGGCGACACGCGACGGCCGGCCGGTAAGCGCGTCGCAGTAGACCCAATCCGTCATGGCATGCGCAACTTCCACCGCATCCCTGCGTACCAGATAGCGGCGCAGCGACCGCACTCGACGGCAATCAGCGACCGCCGTGTTCACGTCGATCCGCTCGCCGCCACCCACGGGTACCAGGCGGTGCAAACGCGTGCGGTGGATGATCCAGATGCGCTGCTCGCGCATATACCATTCGGCGTCGAAGCCGGCGTCAATCGAGGCCTCGATGGCCGCTTGCTCGAACAGTCCGAGAAGCGCGGCGACCTTCATCTCGCCGAGAAAGTCGACGTCGGCGTGTGAGACACGGCGTTCGAGATGGTAGATGTGCATGCGTGCCGTTCGCTATCATCAGACGCGACGCAATTGAAGGGGCCTGCGGCGCTGCGCGCGGCGTCTTTTCTATGGGCTGCTCCCCGGTGGGTCGCTGCGGGCTGCCAGGCCCGACGGTGTGGTGATAGCAGGTGGCGGCTCGTATTGGACTGCGGCTGCGGCGATCACGTGCTATTGTGCCCGCCAATGACGACCCGGAGCCGGCACAGCGAGCCCCCTGTTGTCGACGCGGATGCCGGGACCTACCACGGGAAATCCGTGGCGCGTCGCTTCCTCTCGCCTGACGGTTTCGTCGTCCTGGTCGGGCGCACGGCGAGCGACAACGACGTTGTGACCTTCAAGCTGGGCGCGCCGCAGGATTTCTGGCTGCACGTCAGTGGCGAGTCCGGCTCGCATGTAATCGTCCGTAACCCGGACGGTGTGGAGCGGCTACCGCGCGAGACGCTGCGGTTCGCGGCGGCACTGGCAGCGGGCTACTCGAAGGCCCGAAATGCCGGCCGTGTCGCGGTGCACGTGGCGCAGTGCCGTGACGTCCGCAAACCGCGCGGCGTCCCCGCCGGCACGGTGACGCTGAAGCAGTTCACCACGGTGCAGGTCACGCCGACACGAGCCGCGGGCGAGTAGTGGCCACCGCTCATGAAGGTCGGCTTCGCTCGAGCGGGAGAATCCCCTCAAGCCCTCCCATCACGTTCGAAGCAGAAAAGGACCGGGGCGAGTTTGCTGGCGCGACGCTGCTTTCGAAAGTTCCGCGAAAAGCCGTCACCCCTGTGAAGAACGCACCAGAGCGGCGGCGACGCGACGGCTGAGGCTGCGGGGCACCGCGCTGACGAGCGTCGACACCACGCGGTTTGCCAGGCCCGGCACGTAGACCAGATCCCCACGGCGCAATCCCGCCAGGGACGACTCGACCACCGCCTCCGGTGCCATCCACGCCGCTTGCGGGACCCGCGAAACATCGACGCCGGCGCGTTGCTGAAACTCGGTACGGGTGAATCCGGGACACAACGCTTGCACGCGCACTCCGCTGCCGCGGAGCTCTTCGTGGATAGCTTCTGTGAAGCTGTTGACGAATGCCTTGGTGGCCCCGTAGGTCGCATTGTACGGTGCCGGCTGGAGTGCGGCCATCGACGAGACGTTGATGATCGCACCGCTCTTGCGCTGGATCATCCCGGGCAGGGCCGCACGCGTCAATCTGACCAGGGCGACGATGTTCAAACGGATCTCCGCTTCTTCGCGCTCCGCATCGAGCTCGGCGAACGTGCCCATGGTCCCGAAGCCGGCGTTGTTCACCAGCAGCTCCAGGTGCGCATCGGCAATGACCGCCTCGACAATGTGCAGCTCCGCCGGTTCGGTGAGATCGGCGGGCAAGACCTCGACTTGGACGCTACTGCGCTCGCGCATCTGCTGCGCGCGCGTTTCCAAGCGCTCGCGGTCACGCGCGACGATGACGAGGTCGTAGCCCTCGTGCGCCAATCGTTCGGCAAAGGCCGCTCCGATGCCTGCCGATGCGCCGGTCACCAAGGCGCGGCGGGGCGCGCTGCCAGCCTGTTTCGAAGACGATGCTCGCGACATTGCTAAGGCTCCTTATACGGAATACCGAGCGACGAGAGCGCCGCTCAGCGGTACTTTGTTCTGACGGAGAAGCACTTCCATATGTTTGCGTGGACCGCAAGCGTGGAGGTGAGTCCTTGCCGTGCCGGGGATGATTAGCGGGGACCCGCTGAACCCAGCTGGATATCGTTCGCGCCATCACTGGAGGTCTGGAGCCGTATGGAAGGAAACGGAAAACCGGGAACGGAAAATGGAGAATGGAAAACCGGCCAATTACCCGGTTTCCCGTTTCCGGTTTTCCATTCTCCCCTCTTCGGTCTCGTGCGAGGGTAGTATTCGAGCGTGCGCTGAAGATTCAACTGAGACTGGGAAAAAGTCGGGCGCCCCCTGTCCGGGGGGGGAAGGGGGGCGCCCAGTTCCTGCGTCTGAGGGGGGCTAATCCCAAGTTGCAGGCAGCGGCAGGATTAGCACGTGACGAGCACTATGCAATATACCCATTATACGGGATGCCATCCCCATTCACCTTTGCGCGCTACTCGTCGGCTATGACGTTGTGCAGCGGCGGGACGCTCTTGAGGTATGCGGCAATGGCGCGCCGATCGTTGTCGGGGGCGTCCTTGTAGCCGGGGCCGCCGCCGTGTCCGTCGACGACTTCTGCCATCAGGCCTTGCACGGTGTCGAAATCGGGCAGGCGGCCGAAACTGATCACGTTGTCGATATCCTCCATGTCCCACTCGCCGATGCCGGTGGGGTCCGGGGTGATGTTGGGCACTGCGTGGCCGCCCGCGCCGTGTGTGCTACCGGCGAGGTACATTGACCGTTTGGGAACGCCGAGAGAGTTGCGCGGCGTGTGACAATCGACGCAGATCGAAACATGCTCGACCAGGTAGCGGCCACGCTCGCTGCCGGTGGATGGTGCGACCGGCGCAGCCTGGCGCGGCCAGAAGAAGAGCAGGCGCCAGGCGCGATACGCCAGGCGTGCCAGCGGCGGCTCACCGGCGTGTGCGCGGTTCGGTTGATGGACGGCCGGGAGTATCCGGAGGTAGGCGATCAAGTCGGCGACGTCTTCATCCGCCATTCCCGAATACTGGTAGTACGGCATCGCCGGTGTTTCGATGCCGCGCGCGCGGCTGACGCCGCGACGGATAGCGGCATCGATCTCGTCGTCGCTCCAGCGACCAATGCCGGTGTCCGGATCCGGGGTGATGTTGCTGCCGACGAAGGTGCCAAAGGGAGTCGGCACCTCGCCGCCGCCGGCGCCGACCGGGCCGTGCGCCGACGTGTGACAGCCGCACCCAGCCGCGAGCGCGAAGATGACCTTGCCGCGCTGCGGATTGCCGGCCGCCGCGCTGGTCGCGACGGCGACGTCGAGCATGCCGGCGGCGAACAGTGCCGCCGCCAGGTAGCGCGGGCTTACAAGCATATCGGTAGCAACTCCCAGTGCGGCCCTCGTATAGCCTGCGCTCCTAGCGCGTGCGACATGGCTTGCGCGCTCTCAGGCCGCCGGCGCTACTTGACTGAGCCGCGGCGCCCGCGCATAGGTCAAACCTTCCCAGGTTCAATTCGGGTCCTATGCAGGGCGATTCAGCGCGTTGTGGAAAGGAGAATCATCATGCCGACCGTATATGGAGTCAATGCCTCGCCGTTCGTGCGCAAGGTGCGCGTGTTTTTGGCGGAGAAGGGGATTGCGTATGACCTCGATCCCGTTATTCCGTTCAATGTGAGTGCCGAGTTTAGGAAGATGAGCCCGCTCGGCAAAGTCCCGGCTTTTCGTGACGGCGAGCGCACACTGGCGGACTCGTCGGTCATTTGCGCCTACCTCGAGCGCGTGCACCCGCAGCCGGCGCTGTATCCTGGCGACGCGTACGACTATGCGCGTGCCTTGTGGTTCGAAGAGTATGGTGATGGCGGCCTGTCAGGGATCATCGGCGCCAAGATATTCTTCCAGAAGGTGGTTGGTCCGATGTTCTTCGGTCAGACCACGGATGCCGCCGTCGTCAAGAAGGCATTCGAAGAAGAGTTGCCGCCGATGTTCGACTACCTCGAAAGCCAGCTTGGTGGTGACGGCGTCCTCGTCGGCAAGCAGTTCTCGATCGCCGACATCGGCATCGGCACGCAGTTCGTCAATCTGCGGCATGCTGGCTACAGCGTCGACGCGGCGCGCTGGCCCAAGCTGGCCAAGTACCTGGCGGCGTTGCACGCGCGCCCGTCGTTCAAAGCCGTGATCGACGAGGAGGCCGCGGCGTTTGGAACGCCGTCTTAGGCCATGCAGTCAGCGTAAGCGCTCTGGTCCGCTCCCCCTTCGGCCGCGCCAGCGCTGCAGATGGCGACGACACCAGCGCGTCTCAATTGCGCGCGGCCAGGGGGAGCGTGAAGTGAAACGTGCAACCGCGGTCGGGGTTGCCGGTGGCCCACAATCGTCCGTGGTGCGCCTCGACGAGGCTGCGACTGATGGCGAGGCCCATGCCCAGCCCGTCTGCTTTCGTCGTCACGAACGGCTGAAAGATCTTGTCGGCGACGGCAGGGTCGAGCCCTTGCCCGGTGTCGCGCACCGCCACCTCGACCACTGTGCCGTTGGCGAGATGGGTCTCGACGGTTAGTCGCCGCGCCTCGCTGGGCACCGTCTGGAGCGCGTCGATGGCGTTGTGGAGGAGGTTCAGCACGACCTGTTCAACGTGGATTACATCGCCCTGCGCCTGCGGCAGCCCGTCGGCGAGCGCGAGCCGCATGGGGACATCGGGACAGCGAAATTCCACGGCGCGTATGGCGGCGCGGATGATCTGGTTGACGTCGATGGGCTCGTTACGCACGGGTTCCTGGAGCACCGTGCTCTGCAGGCGATCCAGGATTCCGCCCGCGCGCTCGGCTTCGCAGGCGATCTGATCGATGACGTCGTCCAGCGCCGAGAAGTCGATGTGGCCGGCGTGCAGCCGCCGGCAGCAGCCCTGCGCATAGTTGGCGATGGCGCCGAGCGGCTGATTGATCTCGTGTGCCAGCTCCGCGGCCAGCTCGCCCATGGTGCTGCGGCGCAACACCTGCGCCAATTCGGCTTGGTGCTGGCGCAGCTGTTCCTCGGCGCGTTTGAGCGCCGTGATGTCCTTGACGAAAATCGTCACCCCGATCACCCCGCTGTCATCGCGGATGGGGTTGAGGGACACCAGCGCGTTCTGGGTCTCGCCGTGGAGCACAAAGGCGCTCTCGACAACGACCCGATG
>CAZTDK010000284.1:0-6062 GCA_964611965.1 uncultured Binatia bacterium (SeqCode)
GGTGACGCTGCACGCCGGTGACGCGGTGATCGCCGGCACGCAAAACGATTTGACGTGGGATCCGAATACGCCGATCAATGTCAAAGCCAACGGGAAGCCGGATTGCACCGTGAATCCGGATATCGGCAAGGACGCTTCGTCGTTTGGCTTCCGGCCGGCCGGCTGCAGCGGCGCAACCTGTACGGTCGTGCGCGCCCTGGTGTTGGCGACCGACAACGTCGACCCGATCCCTGACGGCTCGGTGTTGTATACGTGCAAGGTCAACGTCGCTGCGACGGCGGACTCAACCTACCCGATGGTCGTGAGCGGCCTGGTCCTCAGCGATCCCGTCGGCGGCAAGATTCCGGATGCCTCCGGTTGCGACGGCGCCATCATTGCCGGCAACGTTCCGCCACCAACCAAGACACCGACCGTGACACCGACGACCGCGGCGGTCGACACGGCGACGCCGACCCTTACACCGAGCATGACGGACACGCCGACCCTGTCGCCGACGCCCGTGAATACGGACACGCCGTGCGCCAGCTGCGGCACACCGACGTTCACCTTCACGCCACTCAATACTTCGACACCGACCGTGACGTTGCCAGTGAATACGGCGACGCCGACGAATACCTCGCTCATCTCAACCCCGACGCCGGTAAATACCCCGGCTATCTCAACCCCGACGCCGGCAAATACCCCGACCAGCGGGACGCCGGGCAGTGCGACGCCGACGTTCGTCCCGGTGACGTGTAACTTGGGCGGGACTACCGGTGCAGTGCTGACTTCGAAGAGCTTCGTGATCGGCCTGCCGCTTTCGGGCTCGCAGGTCTGGCGCTTCGGGGACGTCAATGCCGATTCGACGCGCGATATCCAGATTCTCCCCAGTGAGAGCCATTTCGACTGCGCAACCGCGTCACTAGTAGGAATGAGTGTCAAGATTTGTGCGCGTCTCGACCCAACAAAGTATTGTCATGGTGGCCCGAATGATGGCCAGGCCTGCCCGCCGGCCGACTGCGGCACGGCCGTGTGCGACATCAACCCCGCGACCGGTATCGTCGACTGCGCGGCGAACGGTGGAAACATCAGCACCTATGACACGTTGGTACAGCTCGATCACAACACAAACTCGGCGGGATTCGGCGTTCCTCCCACGCCGACCATCGCCAACCGCGGGTTTGCGATCGATCCGAGCTGTACCGCCACGTTCAGCGCCCCGGATGGCTCGACGCTGCATTCGTGCATCGAGCCGCCGAATACCATTGGTCCGACGGTGACCACGGGCCCCGGAACACCGACACCGACGCCACGGCCGTCGCCGACGGCGACGGCCGTGGGCGCGGTGGCGTGTGGCGGCGACATGCACAGTCACCCCAACATTTGCAACAGCCCCGTCGTGCAGACGTCGTCGGGTAGCTCGGTGGCGGGAGGCTTTCGGTTGCACGAAGCCATTGATCTTTCCTTCGCGATCGGCGAGGACTGCAGCACGCCCTGTCCGCCGGACGATACCCCGCTGCAAGACGGGGAGATCCAAATCGCCGGTGACATAACCAGCGGCCAGACCAAGGGCGTCGTATGGAATGTCGGCAACTCTACATTGATCTTCGGCACCACCGGTGTCGGCACCGGTGCCAACGTCTGTGGCGGGCTCCTCGGCGGACCGGTGTGCAATACCGTGGCGACGGGGACACCGTTCAACCTGTCGAGCATTGGTGGCAATTGCATCGGGAGCGCGACCAACGTCCCGCCGACCGCGAGCGGCGCCGCGGTGGCATTGGCGTATCCCGCGCTCGACTTTCCGACGATCGGGGATTTCATCGCCACCTTGACGCTGCAATGCCAGTAGGCGTCAGCAAGTCTGACGAGCAGGAGGCCGTTGAAAGCTCGCGGTTCCAGGCTCTGCCTGGGACCGCGGGTCCGCCTCGGGTCTTCTTTCTCGGCGAGCGCCTGCGAACAGGAAAAAATACCCAAGGGGCACAAAAATTATGTTGACAATGGTCGTCGCCTGCGGGTATCAAATGAACGGTCGGAAATCTTGAAGCTTGAAGTGTGAGTGTTCAATCTACCGCGGATGCGGGGGGGAGTCGGAGACGGTTTCCTGGCGCCAGCGGTCAAACAACCTGCAAAGGAGGGGTTAGCGATGAGAAATAGAGGAAGGTTAGTTCAATGGGGGCTTGCCGCCGCGGCGGCAGCCATGATGTTGGCACCCACCGGCGCACATGCCGACGTGAAGAAGTGCCAGAACAAGATCGAGGTCGAAATCGGCAAGCTCCGGACCTCCATCTACACCGCTTTGCAGGTATGCAAGGACGCGGTGCGCACCGAGGTGGCCAAGGGTGTGCTGACCGGTCTCGGGACCAGTTGCCAACCCGGTGGTGGTGGGTGTATGGCGAACGCCGCCACTACCTGCGAGGCCAAGCTGAAGCCGGTATACGACGTCGCCAATGCGCTGGGACCGGGCAAATCGGCATTCGCGAAGTTCCGCAAGGATATTGAGATCGCCCGCGCCGGTAAGTGTGCCAACGCGGGCAACAATGGCACGGCGTGCCATGCGAACGCCCAATGTACGCCCGTAGTGGGCAAGGTTCCAAGCTGCACCGCCATCTGCAACGACGAGGATCTTGCCGTCAGCCTGTCGCAAGACGGCAGCAGCCTCGGGCACCTGGTCTCCGGTGCCGGCGGGTACGCGCCGCCAGCCACGGCCACGAACTGCGATCTCGACGGCGACGGCAAAGCGGACCCGAACTGCGCTGCCAAGTACATCGAAGACTTGCTGATGTTCGCCACTGAAAAGTTGACGATCCAGCAGCAACTCATGAACGTTCCGGACACACTGGCGCTCTTCCAAGATGCCGTCTCTGCGGTCCCTGGACCGCTGAACGGCAGCGGCATCGCGGCCAAGAAAGGCACCGCGTGCGGCACAACCGTCAATGCCAATACCGAACAGGCACGGCCGAACCTCTGCCGCTTCGGGGTTGAGTGTCGCGACCATGCTTGCCAGATCGACACCTCGGGAACCTGCTTCGACTCCAGCCCATGCGATGCGTCCGATACCAGCGGCTTCTGCCTCGACTCGAGCCCCTGCCACACGGATGATCCGGCTGCGTGCAGCGGTCACCCGACACAGTGCTCGGCCAGTGCGTGCAGCGGTAACGGCTGTGATCCGAACAATAGCTTCGTGCAAGTGAAGCAGCCGGGCGCCGGCCTCAACCTCAAGGTGCCGGTTGCCGGCGGCTTGAGCCTTGATGTCTGCAAGGCGGGTCGTACCAGTGGCCAGTGCAAGACGGGTCTTGCACCCTGCCAGTCCGATGCCGATTGCGGCGCCAATGCGCCGTGTAACCTGAATCCCGGCGAAGGCGCCGGCGGCGTCTGGGGTACGGAGCCCAACTTCCTGTACCTGATCAACGAGCCGCAAAAGACCGTTCGCGCCATCATTCCTCCGGGCCTCCCGGCGGTTGGCGCCTGCGTGTTGATTGCCCGGTCGGAAGGCTGGTGTGATTGCACCGGTGGCCATTCATTGCCGAACACCTTCTCGCTCTGCAGCGACCATGTCCAGACCCAGTGTGCCCGGCATTGCACCGGTGGCACACGGCATCCGGCCTGCACAACGAATGCGGATTGCACGAACGCTCCGAGCGCCGGTTCGACGTGCAGTGGTTCTAAGACCTGCCATGATGGTACCACGGCTTGCGTGAACGACTCTGCTTGCCCGGCAGTGAGCGGCAACGATGCTTGCGGTCTTCCCATCGATGCGACGAACACGGATGGCACATACGCAACTACCATCGATGGTGGAACCACCATTGCCGCCAGTGGCGCCGCGACGGCTGGTGACTGCGTCGATCTCGTCTCGGCGCAGTTCACCTTGCTGACCGATCCGACCGACTTGGGTCCGGACGGCCTGGCCTGCACCTTCGACGACTTCGCGGCCCCGACGGCACCCTTCAGCCTGCCGTTGACCACGGGGACCGCGTCGGCAACTCTGCTCGATGCCCCAAGCGCCGGCCTCTGTACGCACAGCGGCCATTGCAGTGGAGGCGCAAAGGGCGCGTGCGATTTCGCACACGGGAATGCCGATTGTACCGGCCTGAGCTCGGGAACTTGTAACCGAGACGCCTGCGTGCAAGACGCGAACTGCCAGCAGCAGGCGAATGACCCCTGCACGGGCGCGGCCTTCAGCAGCTTGCTGCTGAGCCTCAGCGGTGGCAAGAGCACCTGCAGCCTCTACGGTTCCAGCAACCTGAGCGGCCTGGGCATCACCGGCGCCATCGCCGCCAACGCCGCGCCTCTGGGCGACGTCTCGGTTGCGTTCAAGTTCGCCTGCAAGTAAACCTTGCTGAGCGATCGCTTCTAGCGAGAGAGGGTGATGGGCGACCATCACCCTCTCTCTTTTTGTGCGAGAACCGATCGGAGTAGGATTTTTTTAACCACGAAGGACACGAAGGGCACGAAGGGGATTACAAGACAAAGCGTTGAATGCCGTCTTTCAGGATGGGGACATTGAAGTTGATCAGGAGCCCGATACGGATGTTGGCTAGCTTCAAGTAGGAGAGGATCTGCGCTTGATGGACACTGATGAGTCGCTCCACCGCCTTGAGCTCGACGATGAGTTGCTTCTCGACCAAGAGATCGATCCGATAGCCGCAATCGAGTCTGAGCCCCTTGTATTCAACCGGTAACGGCCACTCGAGATTGAATCGGAGCCCTTGCAGGTGCAGCTCGCGCGCCAAGCACTGCTCATAGGCAGATTCCAAAAGCCCTGGCCCAAGAGCTCGATGAACCTCGATGGCGCACCCAATAACCTTTTTGGATAGCTCATCAAATTCCATCTTCGTGCCCTTCGTGACCTTCGTGGTGAAACTCTCCGTATGCCGTAACTAAGCCGCGTGCAATTAGTGTGCATGATTAAACTTTCACAGGAGAATGTAGTCGTGAACAGACAATCTGTGTGTGTGGCAATCCTGGTGTGTGTCATGACCACCTGGGCGGCGTCAGCGGGCGCCGCGATGAAGGCCGCCGAGCCGACCGGTTTTGGCAAGGCGAAGTTCGGCATGTCGGCGTCCGAGGTCACCAAGCTCATTCCGAAGTTGCAACCGAACAAGGCGACGGCGGCTGCGGCGGGCTCCAAGGATGCGCTGCTGATGACGATCTATGATGTGGAAGACCAGAAAGTCGGCCCGCTGACGAAGTGCAAAGCGGAGTTTCGCTTCTACAAGGATGAGCTGTACGAGGTGCAGTTTCGCTGCCCCGACCGCGTCAAGGTTGGAAACTATTTGCAGAAGACGTACGGCCTCCCCGACAAGATGACGGAGAACGCGGTTTTCTGGATGGGCAAGCACAGCTCTGTGGCGCTGTCGCCGCACAGCGGGGCGTTCAGCTTTGGAGATTTGCAGCGCAGCCAGGCGCTGCAGAGTCTGCTGTTTGCGTACATGCAGAAGCAAGCGCAGGGGGCTGGCGCGACGCCCGGAGCTCCCGAAGCGGCGCCGGCCGCAACCCCGGCGGCTCCCGCGGCACCGCCGGCTGCGGCGCCGGACGCGCCGGCGCACGAATGAGGCGGCGACGGAAGGGTGATGGCCGTGTGCGCCCGATGAAGGAGCACGCTCATCCTCCCTACGCCGAAGGCGTTGTGCGACATAGCCCAGGGTTGCCGCGTTTCGCGGCTACCCTGGGAAGTGAAACCGGTTCCCTTCTACCCCGAAGGGGTTGCGGCGAACGACGAGCGGTGCGCAGGGAATGGATGCGAGCGGACGCAACCCTTGCAGGGTCGAAAACCGTTGCTGCGATCGGCCCCAGGGTAGCCGCTGAAAAGACGCGGCAACCCTGGGCTATGTCGCGGAACGCCTTCGGCGTAGCTCTGGTCGCGGAGATGTCGCACCCGTATTGGGCCGCCATCGTCGCGTGCCTTCTGCTTGCCGGCTGCACCGCCGCGCGCCACCCCGCATCACCGAGCCCTGCCGCTGCGCCGAGCTTCACCTGTGCCCGCCTTGCCGATTCGCCCACCGCGCCGTTCGGCATTGGCATCGGCGACTGGAACGGGGACGGCACGCCGGACCTGGCTGTCAGCTCATCGGACACAGGCC
>CAZTDK010000284.1:6072-7763 GCA_964611965.1 uncultured Binatia bacterium (SeqCode)
GGCCGGGTCAGCGTCTACCTCAACGACGGGCATGGCAAGTTTACATCGCATGGCGAGGTATTTTCCGGGCAGATTGCGCGTCACGTCGCCGTGGGCGACATGAACGGCGATGGCCACCTCGATCTGGCGGTTGCCAACGGGGAGTCGCATGACGTCGCCATCCTCCTCGGCGATGGCAGCGGCGGGTTTCGCAACGTCAAGCAGTATCGCACCGGGATCTCGCCCTTCGACGTCGCGCTCGCCGACCTGGATGGCGATGGCCGCCTGGATCTGGTCATCGTCAACGAGAGTAACGCTTTGATCGCGGGGCCCCACGGGATCGTCAGTGTGCTGTTCGGACAGCCCGAGGGTTTCGCGCCGCCGCTCAAGCTCAATGCCGGCGATCATCCGTCCGCCGTGGCGGTCGCGGAGCTCAACGGCACGGCGGGGTTGGATCTCGCGGTGACCAACTGGAAATCCGATACGGTGTCGATCTTCACCAATACCGGGACACGCAGTTTCGAGCACAGCGGCGAGATAGCCTATGGCGGAGGACGTCCGTACGGCGTGGCGGCGGGAGACTATAACCGAGACGGCTTCACGGATCTGGCGGTGACGGATCTGGAGCACGACGCGGTGGTGGTGATGTACGGTGACGGACACGGCACCTTTCCGCGCACTGCCAGCTACAAGGTTGGGCCGGGAGTACGCCACGTGGTCAGTGTCGACCTCGATGGCGACGGTGTCCTCGATCTTGTGACCGCGAACACCTTGTCCGACAGCGTCTCGCTGCTCATAGGCCGGCCCGACGGCAGCTTCGCGCCGGCGCAGACGATGGCCGTCGGCCTGAAGCCGCGCACGGTGATGACGCGCGACCTCAATGGTGACGGCAAGCCGGATATCGTGGTGACCGACAGCGGGAGCGACGCGGTATCGTTGCTCTTCCAGACCAGCGGTCCCAGCCAGGCGTGTCCGCAATGAGGCGGGAAGGCCGGCTGGTCTTGCGCGCGGCCAAGGAGTAAGAGGGTTCCCCATGCACCCAGACGTCATCGCCCGCTTCCTCGTCACTGCGTTTTTCGCCGTCGTGTTCCTGCAGTCGGCGTTGGACAAGCTGCTCGACCAGCAGGGCAACCTCGATTACTTCGCCGATCATTTCAAGAACAGCCCGGTGGCGTCGCTCGTTCCTCGGCTGTTCTGGGTACTGACGCTGATCGAGCTCAGTGCCGGCGGATTGTGCGCGCTGGGGTTGCTGACCTGGAGCTTTAGGAACAGGGGAATGGGTGTCGCCGCGTGCGGGGTGGCCCTCTCCGGCATCGCGTTGCTCAGTCTCCTCGTCGGGCAGCGCCTCGCGAAGGATTACGCCGGCGCCGCCGTGGTTGCCGCGTACTTCGTGGTGGCGCTGGTGGGGCTGGGATGGTTTTGAGGCAGTAAGAGGGCTCTACCACGAAGGGCACGAAGATCACGAAGACGACGAAAATCACGAGATCCACGAAGAACAGGGGCCACGCCTAACTCCAGCAATCGCTCTCCGAACCTCATTGGAAAAACATTCTCCGTTGAGGTTACCTGGCCTTCTTCTTCGTGACCTTCGTGACTTCGTGGCGCAGCAACCTGGTCTCATCGGCCACCCGTGTCCCGGGCACAGAATCCTCCTTCATTGACTCATCCATGTAATGAATGAATGATTCGATGAATCAATGAGGCACGCTGTT
>CAZTDK010000285.1:0-7749 GCA_964611965.1 uncultured Binatia bacterium (SeqCode)
GCACCCGATCGTGGTCAAAGTGCGGCCGATGGTGGGCGTTTGATGTGCGGGGCTAGCCAGTGCCGACACTCAAAGATTGGCCCTAACGAACTTGGCAATAGCCTCCGCAGCCATTTCATGCGCACGTTCGTTGGGATGCGCGTCGAACCGGTTCACCATCACATCCGCCGATCTTGAAGCTGCAAATACCGACAGCAGGTCAAGATGCGGGATGCCCCGCGCTTTCCAATACCCGTCCAATCGATCGTGCGCCGGCTGAAATCGATAGTACTTTTCCAGTGAATTGAGAAACGGGAATGTGGCTACCAGGAATTTGGCGTGCATCTGGTTCGCAACGACTTCCTGGATCTGCTCGAGAAGTTCTCGTTCCTTCAGCCACGGAAGCCCGGCATACGCATCCAACACAAACTCAAAGTAGTTTCCAACTTGAGGATGCGAAGACGCGTACAGACGGTAATAAATTGTATTCAGCAGGTAGCTGTGCGCTACCCAAAATCCATCCTTGTCCTTTGCATAGATCGATTTGAGAATGGGTTGCCATTCCGGGATCACGGCTGCAATGTCGTTCAGGCAATAAACCAAGAGCACCGCATCGGCCTGATACCCGCTGCGGGCCATTTGGGTCACCTCCTCCAGTTCATCTGGCGTATCCCAGCCGCCTCTCGCGTGCACTCGGATTTCCCAGTCCGGCAGCAAGGTCCGCATCCGATTGGCAAATCGCCGCTCGACGTCCGCGACACCTTGTGCCGCGGTGAAGGAATCGCCAAGAATCACCAGCCGCCTTCTGTCGGACAGTTTCTCCAGAGTATATCTCTCGACTGAGTCGCGGACGCCGGCATCGTTCTTCCGATAATGTCGCTCGAACCAGCGTTGAGTGGTCTTGGTCAGGCTGAATGAATCCGTGGTATCGTAAAACCAGCGAAAATAGATCTCTCCCATCGGCAACGGCAGCGAAAGCAACGTCAAAAACACGAGGCCATTGCCCGCCAGTAACAGCACTCCCCGGTGCCGTGGCGTGCGATGCAGCTGGTACTTGACGAAGAACAGCCACATCCCGAAGGCCCCCAGGCAAGGACACAACAGGAACAGAGTCAGCACGAACGATTCCGCCACGATGCATCCAAGCTTTTGCCAAGCCTATATCATGTGATGGTATCCGAAACCCTCCTGCACTTGCCGGAGGAGCCGCGAAGGCGCGGACACTACCCGCTCAACCAGGTATCGTCTAATACCATTTCGGGTTGCTGCAGTTCCCTAGAAGCCTTTGCCAAGACAAATCCTCAGACGCAGATGAGAATCCACACCGAACAGCCAGTGCGCGTATTCTCGACCGCTCTCCGTCCGTACAGGATATTCGCAGGTCGGAAGCTCTTCGACCAATCCTTTATGTGTATCAGGTGGCTCGACCAACGTCGCAGATTCGCTTTGTTGACATTGCGCTTTGTGCCCCGTGCGGCAAGATGCTGCGCAGATTGACGTCCCAGCGTGGCCGCAGAAGAGCAAGCTCAGAAGGTTACCTCAGCAACTTGCGGATCGTGGCTCCAGTCTAGCAACCTGCGAGCGACGGTGGCAGGGACGGTCCTTGTTCTCCTGACAGTGGTGTCTTTGGCCCCCGCACTCAAGGGTTCTTTCATCTGGGATGACGACGCTTATGTTTCAGCGAACGCTACTCTACGGTCGGCGGGCGGACTGCGCCGGATCTGGTTCGAGCCCGGCGCGCTCGCCCAATATTATCCGCTCACCTACACAACATTCTGGATCGAATACAGGCTCTGGGGCCTGAACCCGACCGGCTATCACACCGTCAACATCATCCTCCATGTGCTGAATGCCCTGCTGCTGTGGCGGGTGTTGCACCGATTGCAGGTTCCCGGCGCATGGGTCGCGGCGATGATCTTCGCGGTGCACCCGGTGCAGGTTGAGTCCGTCGCATGGGTAACCGAACGCAAGAACGTACTCTCCGCTCTCTTCTGCTTCCTTGCGCTACACACCTACTTGAACGCTCGGCCCCTCAATATCCCAGGATCCAATCGCGTGCACTGGATGTGGTACGGCGCGTCACTTGCCGCTTTCGCTTGCGCCATGCTGAGCAAAACGGTGGCGTGTTCTCTGCCCGCAGTCTTTCTCCTGCTCATCTGGTGGAAGCAGGGGCGCATCGCCCGCCTCGATGTGCGACTGCTGACGCCTTTCTTCGTCCTGGGCTGTGCACTAGCGCTGCCCTCGCTCTGGCTCGAACACCACCACGTCGGCACGGCGGACATCGACTTTCGCCTCTCGCCGATCGAGCGCATTCTGCTGGCCGGACGTGCTCTCTGGTTCTATGCGGAGAAGCTCGTGTGGCCACACCCCCTGATATTCAGCTACCCCCGTTGGCAAATCGACCCGCACGCGTGGTCGCAGCGTTGCTTCCCGGCCCTCGCGGTCGCTGGGGCATTCGTCCTATTTCTCGCACGGCGTTCGCTGGGTCGAGGTCCACTAGTCGCGCTGTTATTCTTTGGCGGGACACTGGTGCCTGCGCTGGGGTTTGTCGACGTATATTTGATGCGCTATTCATATGTGGCCGACCACTTCCAATACCTCGCGAGCGTCGGTCTTATCGTCCTTGCGACCGGTGGCGTTGGCACAGTACTGCAGGCTCGCACGCGGCATTGGTCCGCGATTCTTGTCGGCGGAGCTATGCCTTTGATCGCCATCCTGGCAACCCTTACTTGGCGACAAGCACACATCTACGCTGATCGCGAAACGCTCTGGCGCGACACGGTGCGCAAGAACCCCGCGAGCTGGATCGCCCACAACAATCTGGGCAGTGCGCTTCTAGAGGCTGGTCATACCGACGAAGCGATGCGCCACTTCGAATCAGCGCGTCAGATCAAACAGAACGCGGTCACCGACATGGGCATTGCTCTCTGCCTCGCGGCGCAGGGTCGTTCCCAGGAGGCGATGGCACAGCTCCGTGTCGTCTTGGAGCACACGCCAGATGATGCACGAGCATTCTTTAATCTCGGTGCCGTAGCGGCGCAGAGCAGTGATTTGGCGCAAGCGGCGGAGGCCTATCAATCTGCGGTACGATTGAAGCCGGACTACCTCGAAGCCCGCAAACGGCTGGGAGATGCGTTGTTGTCCCTCCAACGCCCCGATGATGCAGCTAAGGAATACATGACGGTCCTTCGATTCGATCCCCGCGCCGCGGATGTATATGACCGTCTCGGTGTTGCACTGACCATGCAGCGGCGTTTTGACGACGCGATCCACGCGTTCGACACGGCGGTGCAGCTCAAGCCCGATCTCGCCGACGCCTATAGTCACTGGGGCGCCGCACTGAGCATGCAAGGCCGCCGTGATGAAGCGATCAAACAATACCGCGAGGCATTGCGCTACAACCCGAATAATCCCGATGCGCTGTACAACCTACGCGTCGCTCAAGGCGAAGGAGAAGGTACGGCGCCAGCACCCCAAACATTGGGTCGCTAGCTCACGCTTCCTTCTCGGAGGTGCCTATAGGGAAGGACCCTGCAGGCGGCCCCGTCCCCGCCGTCTCGACAAATCTCGCACCGCGCGGCTATGAACATCCCCGAGCGGAGCCACAGGCTGCCCCATGACCGGTACGATCTACCTGATCTTCATGGCATCGGGCGCCACGGCCCTGGTGTACGAGATCATCTGGGCCCGATGGCTCGGGTTGGTCTTCGGCAACACCACCCTCGCCGTCTCCATCGTGCTCGCCGGCTTCATGGCGGGCCTGGCCGTCGGCAGCTGGCTCGTCGGGAGATACCTGCCCCGCCTCCGCAACCCACTGCGGGTATATGCGCTCATGGAGCTGGGCATCGGCGCCTTCGCCTTCGCGTTTCCCGGCCTGGCCGCGGGGCTCGATCGCGTATTTGCCGCCCTCGTCCGTTCCGAAGATCTCACCGCCTACGGGCTGCTGGTGCGCTCGGCGCTGTCACTGGCGGTGCTCCTGGTTCCCACGACGCTCATGGGCGCGACGCTGCCGCTGCTCACCGACGTCTTGCGGCGCAGCCATTCCCAGGGACGCTCGTGGCGTGTCGGCCTGCTCTACGCAGCCAATACCCTCGGCGCCGCCGCCGGCGTCTTCGGCTCCAGCTTTCTCCTGATCGAGCTGGTGGGGATCCGCGCCACAACGCGCATTGCCGCTTCCCTCAATCTCATCGTCGCCTTCACCGCGTACGCCTTCGCCGCTCGACTGCCACACGCACCGCCGGAGACTGACAACGGCCGTACCCGCCCGCTCAGTCGCGATGGCTGGCTCGCAATTGGCCTGATCACCGCTACCGGTGCGCTGGCGCTCGGGTCGGAGGTCCTCTGGACGCGAACCATGGAGACGTTGGTGGGCGGCTCCACCTATGCCTTCGCCACGATTCTGATCTTGTATCTGATCGGCATCGCCGCCGGCAGCTCGGCCATGTCGCTGCTCGTGACTCGACTGACGAACCTCAGGCTCTGGCTCATCGCGATGCCGCTCGGGATGGGAATGTGGACCGTGCTAGCCGTCTGGATCTTCATGCACCTGACGGGGACCATGGAGATCTACAAACTGAAGGCGCTGCCATGGTCCGCGATTTTCCTCGACTCCGTCAAAGTCATTAGCCTCCTGATGCCGCTGTCGCTGTTGTCCGGCGCCTGTTTCCCCCTGGCCACCAAGCTCGTCGACCCGAGTAAAGACGCCCACGGAGCGCTCGTGGCGACGGTCTACGCCTGGAACACGGTCGGCGCCCTGGCGGGTTCGCTGATCGCCGGCTTCCTCATCGCACCGCACACGGATTTCATCCAGGCGCTGTACGTCATGGCTTGCTTGCATGCCGGCGTGACACTTACGGCCATCGCTTTCTCGCAGCTGACCTGGGCGGCGGCGGCGTTGGCAGCCTGCACTGTCACCCTGGCTGCGCTTTCCGCGGTTGCGGCGCGTGGCAACAGCGTCATGGTGGATATCGTCGAACGCATGCATCCAGGCTGGGAGGTGCGCTTCAATAGGCCTGGCCTGCAAGGCGTGACCACCGCCATTGCCAAGCAGGGCGAGCCGTTGGGGAGCATGCTGCTCGTCAACGGCAGGGGCATGACGCAGAAGTCCACGGTCACAAAGATGATGGCCCACCTGCCGATGCTCTTGCACCCGCATCCGGTTGACACGTTGGTCATTTGTTTCGGGATGGGCACCACCTACCGCTCAGCGGTCGCGCACGGCGGTAACGTCACCGTCGTCGAGTTGGTCGCCGAAGTGGTCGAGGCCTTCGATCGCTTCTACCCGGATGCCGCACAGGTACGGGCGTATCCGCGCGGGCGGATCGTGATCAACGACGGCAGGAATTTTCTCAAGCTGACCTCACAGAAGTTCGACGTCATCACCATCGATCCGCCGCCGCCGATCGACGCGGCCGGGGTCAACAATCTCTACTCCAGGGAATTCCTTGAGCTGGCACGGGAGCATCTCAAACCGGGCGGGATCATGGCGCAATGGATTCCGCTCCCGGGCACGTTGGCCGGCGTCGACTCTCAGGAAGAGGTCGTCACGTTGCTCACCACGTTCAGCGGTGTGTTTCCGTACGCGTACGCCTACCGCGGCATCGGCGCCAGCGGGATCCATGTGCTCGGCTCCGACGCGCCGATCGAGGTCTCCGTCGAAACGATCCGCCAACGCCTCGAGGATCCGGCCATCGCCGCCGACCTGAACGAGCGGGATTCCGTTCCCCTCTCAACCTTTCAGCAGATCACCGCCCTCCCCAAAGAAGCGCAGCCGCCCCCACCGCTCACCGACGACAACCCGGCGCTGGAGTTCTATCTGCTGCGTACCCTGCGGTCGGGCACGTCAAAGGTGCACCCGTGAGGAGAGGGAAGAGAAGCCAACAGACAGACAACACACGCTGCGACTCCGCCGCGTGGAAGGACAGAGCGCAATTATCGAGTATGGCTTCTCGTGTCTTGGCATCTGAAGTCTGTTGTCTGTCGTCTGTCGTCTGTCGTCTGTCGTCTGTCGTCTGTTGTTGTCTCTATCTTCTCCCCTTGCGCTTCGGTGCCGCGGGCGCAACCAACTTGACCTCCGCCGGATCGATCGTCACCAACTCGATACCGGCCGGCAGTTCGACGTTCGGCTTCAGCAGGTGTTCATCACCGTCATCGGCGGGCGCGTCGACGGTGACCATGTCGGCCGCCGGCTCGAGGCTGTTGAGCAGTCGCTTCGGACCGCGCAGGGTGAGGCGCACGGCATCGGGAACCAGGCGGAACCCCGCGGCAGCGTTGTGCAGCTCGATCGGCACGTGCTTGAGCTCACGCGTCACCGAGACCTCGTCGATGTGCACCTGCACCGCGATGCGGTCGGCGCTGCAGGAGATGTAATCGCCCAGCGCATCCAGCGGCAGCTCGCGTTCGATGGTACCCACCGTGGCTTTGCTGATATCGATAGCCTCGGTATTCACAGCGTGGACCTCTTCCACATCGGATGCCGGCCCGCTGACTTGCACGGTCTCGGGCGACACCTTCGTATCCGCCACCTGCAGCTCGGGTGCCGGCTTACCCACCAGCCGCAGATGCACCGGGACCGACTTATGCCCGACGCGCTCCAGCTCGAGCGTGACCTGCGACGGATTGAGACGCAGCACCTTCACGCCGCGCGGCAGGTTCAGGGCTTCGGCGCCGACGCGAAACGTCGCCGGTCCGGGACGCACGCCACCGAGATCCAGACTGATCGTCAAACGCCCCTTGTCGATGCGCCCCAGCAGGGTGCGCGGCCCGGTGACCCGCAAATCCACGAAGTCGATGCGCGGACTGGTGATCATCAAGTGCGCCGGAATGTCGCGCAGCTCGAGCGGCACCTTCAATGATTGCTCCGTGTCGCGTTCACCGAAATTGACGAAGCTCCACAAGCCGAAGGCAATCAGCAACGACAGGAACTTGAGCCCGAGGTTTCGGGTCAGGGCCTGACGAATGCGGTCGGCACTGAACACCGTGCCGCGCACCGTCCCCCAGGCACGTCGGAGCTGTTCCCGCTCGATCAACTTCATGCGCTCAACAGCTTCTGCAGCGTGGTGCGCAACGTCCCGGCATCGACGTCGCGCGTGATGCGGCCTTCGCGCACCATCGAAATGGCACCTTCTTCTTCCGAGATGACCACAACGATGGCGTCGGTCTCTTCGGTGAGGCCGATGGCGGCACGATGGCGGGTGCCGAGGGTTTTGCTGACGTGCGGATTCGTCGTCAGGGGCAAGAAGCAGCCGGCGGCAATGATCCGTCCCTTGTGGATGATCAACGCGCCGTCGTGAATCGGCGACAGCGGCAGGAAGATGCTGGTAATGAGCTCCTTGCTGACCTGCGCGTCCAGGCGTGTGCCGACCTCGATGTATTGGTTGAGGCCCACCTCACGCTGCATGACGATCAGTGCACCGATGCGCTTGCTGGCCAGCGACACAGCCGCGCGAACGATCTCTTCGAGGTCCTGCTGCTGAATGCCCGGCTCGGTCCCGAAGAACGGGCGCGTGCCGACCTGGGTGAGCGCCCGCCGGATATCGTCCTGGAATATGACGACGATGACCAGCAGGATCGAGCTCAGGAAGTTATCGAGCAGCCAGTTGAGGGTGTAGAGCTCGAAGTACTGCGACGACAGGTAGGTGACGAAAACCACGGCGAGCCCGAAGAGCATCTGCACCGCACGGGTGCCGCGGATGAGATCGATGATGCGATAGATGACGAACGCGATGATGAGGATGTCAATCGCGTCCTGCAGGCGGAGATTGTAAAGCA
>CAZTDK010000286.1:0-7738 GCA_964611965.1 uncultured Binatia bacterium (SeqCode)
CCGGCGGCGGGTGCGCAGGGCGAGTTCGTCGGCATCAAGATGGTGCGCGCCTACCACGAGCAGAACGGCAATCCGCGCAAGACGGTGCTGATCCCGGCGAGCGCGCACGGCACCAATCCGGCGAGCTCGGTGCTGTGCGGCTACCGCTGCGTCGAGGTGCCGGTCGGCCGTGACGGCTGCATGCACATCGCCGACGTCGAGGCGCGGCTCGACGACGACGTCGCCGCGGTGATGATCACCAACCCGAACACGCTCGGCCTGTTCGAGCGCGACATCCGCGCCATCGCCGACGCGGTGCACGCGCAGGGCGGCCTGGTGTACATCGACGGCGCCAACATGAACGCGCTGTGCGGCGTGACGCGTCCCGGCGACGTCGGCGCCGACGTGCTGCACATCAATCTGCACAAGACCTTCTCGACGCCGCACGGCGGCGGCGGTCCCGGCGCGGGACCGGTGTGCGTCAAGAAGAGCCTGGCGCCGTTCCTGCCGGTGCCGCGCGTGCTGCAGACCGAGAACGGCTTCAAGCTCAGCGAGGACGCGCCGCTGTCGATCGGCCGCGTGCGCACCTTCCACGGCAACTTCGGCATGCTGGTACGCGCCTACACGTACATGCTCGGGCTCGGCGGCGACGGCATCACGCGCATGACCGAGCGCGCCGTGCTGAACGCGAACTACCTGCGCAAGAAGCTCGAGCCGCTGCTGACGCTCGCGCAGACCGCGCCGTGCATGCACGAGTGCGTGTTCACCGACCAAGGCCTGGCGGAGACCGGCGTCAAGACCATGGACGTCGCCAAGCGCCTGCTCGACTACGGCTTCTACGCGCCGACGATCTACTTCCCGCTGGTGGTCAGCGGCGCGCTGATGATCGAGCCGACGGAAACCGAGAGCAAGGAGACGCTCGACGAGTTCATCGACGCCATGCTGCGTATCGCGCAGGAGGCGCACGACACGCCGGACGTCGTGCGCAACGCGCCGACATTGACACCGATCGGCCGCCTCGATGAAGCCCGTGCCGCACGCCGGCCGGTGCTGCGGTGGACGCCGAAGTGAAATCCTGACCGACGTCGATCGACCGCGCGCCCTGGCTCAGTTGCGTTTCGGTTCGGCGTCGAGGCCGACACCAGCGATGCCGTTGTAGCCGAGGGTGGGGGACCCGGAGCGCGGATTCTGGAAGGTTTGCACCATCAAGTCTACGAGCAGCACGAAGTGAATGTTCCGTCGTTGGCTTCAGCCCCGGGAGGCGGGTTGGAGTCGAAGAAAACGTCGGGCGTGGTGACTGCCAGGAGCTGGCGATCAGCCGCCAGGGTGCTGTTGCTTTCGCGCTGCAGGACGCGTGCATTCACCAATTGCCCCTTCTTGTTCATGATGGCTTCGACGACGGCGAACTCCCGGCCGCTTCCCGAAGCGCCGTTGCGCGATTGGTTGAGGCGCATCTCCAAATGCTGGAACACTCGCATGGCGACGCGGCGCACGAACGGCGCAAAGAGTTCGGCCTTGGTGTTGAGCAGGGTAATGTCGCCTTCGCGCAGGGTCGGCAGGTAGTCGCTCGTTCCGGAGAACGACGAAAAGGCGTTGCCGCGTGACGCCAGCAGGTTGCGGTTGATCGGTGCCGCTCGCGCCGGCGCCGGGGTGGGTGCTTCGGGCACATCCTTGGACGCGAGTGCCAGGTCGCCCGGAGCGGGGAACAGCTGATCGAGCCTGGGGAGCGCGGCGGGCCGGGGGCGCGCGTCCGCGACCCGTGCCGGTGCCGGCCGTTCTGGGGCTTTGCGCTGCGGCTTCGGCTCGGGGGGCGGTTCTGCCTTCGCCTCGGCCTCCGCCTGTGCCTCTGCCGTGTGCTTCGTGGTATTCGGTTCGTGCAGCGAGTCGCTGCGGTGCACGGCTTCCTGCTTTACCGTGTTGTCCCGATCGCTGAGGAGACGGGTGTTCTCGGGTGGCTTTTCTTCGCCGGCATCGGGGGGACTGACAATCTGCTTGTTGGGCTGTGGAATCGGCGGCGGCGGTTGGACCGGGGCTTGTTGGACCGGTGCTGGTGCGGGTGGTGGTGGCGGAGCAGGGGCCACCCGTGGTGGCGGTGCCGGCTTGGGCGGGGGCATCGGTAGGACGTCTACGTCCAGCAATGCCGGCGGTTTGGGCAGCGTCAGCTGCGCGCGCCGGATGAATGGCAGGAGGGTCAGTAGCAGGGCATGCAGCAGGATCGACAGTGCCAGCGCCCACGCGAGACGGGATTCCTGGGTCACGGCGCGCATCTTAGCGATCCCGACGCGGTCGCGGAAGGTGGGGCGCGGCGATGGTGACCCGCGGCCCTTCAATCAGAAAGGAACGGCCGTACGCCGCGGCCTTGCGCGTTGATGACGTTGGCGTCACGGGGGGCGAAGCCCCGGGCTCAAGAACCCAAGCCGGCTTATGCCGGCTCCCCTCGTCCGTTTCCTACCACAGATCCCGCTCCATGCGGCGATGTGGAATGCCGGCTTCCTCGAACGTCTCGCCCACGCTGTGGAAGCCGAGGCCTTCATAGAACGGGATGGCCTGCACCTGTGCGTGCAGCACCAGCCGCCGCACATCGTGCTCGTGCGCGACACGCGTCAGCTCCTGCATGATCGCGCGGCCGACGCCGCGCCGGCGCCATTCCCTGCGGACGGCCATGCGGCCGACTTTTGCATCGCCGCCGCGGATTACAATGCGCCCCGTTCCGACCGGCGTCTCGTCAACGTGGGCGAGCACATGCGTAGCGCGCGCATCGTCGGCGTCGAACTCTTCCTCGGCGGGTACGCCTTGCTCTTCCTGGAACACGCGCCGGCGAATATCAAAAGCCGTGTCGCGTTCGCTCGGGTACGTCACTACATGGACGGTGATCGTCATTGGCGTGCTTGACTACCTCTGGAAATTACCAAAGTGTCGTCCGCACCCCAGCCCTCTTCCATGCCGGAAGTGGCACGGGCGAGGGAGCGCTTGCACTCCATCGTCCGCGGCGCGCGCCGCTCATGACACGCGGTGGTCAATCTGGCTCTGTCTCATTGGAGAGAACTCGTGTTGTCGCCCAGGTGCGCCTGGCGCATGTACTGCCGCGTCGCATCCGCCACCGGTCCGCTGGGCTCGAGCCGCAGCGCCGCCTCGAGATGCTCGCGCCCGCCCGCGCGATCACCCATGCTGAAGAGCACCTGTCCCAAGAGCGCATGCGTTTTGGCCGCATCCCACTCGAGGAACGTCTGCGCCGCGCCCGGGCGGCTGCCGAGTGTCAGCGCTTGCGTGAACGCGTCACGGGCTTTGACGATGTCGCGTTGCACGGCGGCCGGATCGCTCTGCTCCTGCTCGATCTTGGCCATCAACGTCATGCCGAGGTTGTGATAGAGCGCCGGGTGTGCGCCGAACGTCATCGCCGCCTCGAAGGCGCGTTGGGCGTCGTCAAAGCGGCGCTGCCGCCGATAAAGGTTGCCGAGGTTGCTGTAGGTCATGAGCTGGCCTTCGCGGTCCGACGTCCCCTTCAGTGCCTGTTGAAACTCGCGCTCGGCGCCCTGCAGATCGCCGCGGGTCACGAGGGCAGAAGCCACCTCGCGGTGCGGCAACGCGTCGTCCGGAACCTTGGTTGCCACATCGCTCCAGAACGTGAAGTTGTCCGTCCAGACGCGTGTGTACGGCACCACTTCGACCGCGCATAGAGCGCCGAGCCCGATGAAAGCGGCAAGCGGCCAGCGCGGCCCAAGATGGCGCTGCTGCGCAAGGCGCACGATCGCCCACGCGGCCAGGATGCATGAGGCTACGCTCGGGACGTACAGGTAGCGATCGGCGACCACGGCCGAGGCACTGCGCCGCACGATCACCATGAGCGACGGCGCCAAAGTGATGAAGAACCAAGCCACCAGAAGCGTCGGTGCCCACACCCCACGGCGCCATGTCGTTGTGATGAGCACAACCGCGAGCACCGGAAACAGCAAGCCGGCGACGAGATACCCCGGCGCCGTCGGTATCGTCGGAATGTACGCGCAGAGGCTGACCGGGAAGACCGCACGCAGACAATAGAATCCCAGCGCACGTATGGCGCTCAACAGTAGATCCGTGGTTGCGGTCGTCGTCTGCATGCCACCGACGGCGGCTCCGATCGAGTGTGCGCGCAGCACGAAGTACAAGAACGTGGCGAGGACCAACGGGAGGTAACGCGTCCACGACCGCCACAGGGTGGCGAGCCGTCGCGTCGCCAGCACGTCGAGCAGCGGTACGATCACCACGACGGCCACGGCCATCTCCTTCGACAGGGTTGCCAGAAAGTAGACTGCCCCGCCGAGCCACGCCGACCACGCATGCTCGCGATCGAGATAGAGGAGCGTGCTCAGTAGCACGAGTGCGCCGACGATGACGTCGGAGCGCCCCGCCATCCAGGCGACCGACTCGACGTGCGTTGGAAACACGGCGAAGAAGAGGGCTCCGCCCGTTGCAATCAAGTATTCTGGTGTGCTCCCCTTCTGCAGACGCGCTGCCGTGCGTGTGCCTTCCGGACGGGCCGTCGGGAAGAGCCGGCGGGCCAGCAGATACACCAGCCACGTGGTCAACGCGTGCCAGCCGATGACCGAGACGTGAAACCAAAAGGGGGTTTCGCCGGCGACGCCGCGGTCGATCAGATAGGTGAGGAAGATGAACGGCCGATAGTAGAACTTCGGCACGATCGGCGGCATGACGACGAGATCGCCGACGGACTGCATGGCGCGCATCTGCAGCAGCACCGTCGGGTCGTCCCAAATAAACCCGTTGTGCAGGGCCGGAAGGTAAACGGCGATGGCGGCGAGGACGGGGAGGAAGGCGGCGACGATAGGGACGTCGCGTGCGGCTCGTGGCATGTGGGCCGAATCAGCACGTGGCATGTGGGGCAAGTCGGCACGTGGGATGTGGGATGTGGCACGTGGAGGATGACAACCAAGAGTGGCCTCCGCCCACGAGCCACGAGCGACGTGCCACGAGCCAGTTCTCACTCCTTCCGCGGCGCCGGATTGACGAGATCCATCCCGAGCGTCGAGGGAAACAGCCGCGCAATTTCTTCCGCCGTCCAGCGTCCCGCCTTGGTGATGGTCCGCGCCGGTGTCGGGTAGTTGAGCAACGAGATCACGGAGCCACGCACCATGAAGATCTGGCCGTTGATGTTTGCCGCCGCATCGGTAGCCAGATAGACCGCGAACGGGGCGACGTCATCCGGTTCGGCACGCAACGGCGACAGGCCCGCTCCGGGCTGTCCCATCGACGCGATCCCGCGCGTCTGGCGAATCTCTCGTGCCTTCTCCGAGACGGCGGCGATCATCCGCGTGCGTGCCGCCGGGGCGATGGCGTTGACGGTGATGCCGTACTTCCCGAGATCGCGCGACACCACGCGCGTCAACCCGGCGATGCCATCCTTGGCGGCGCCGTAGTTTGCCTGGCCGGAGTTGCCGTAGAGGCCCGAGGTCGACGACATGCTGATGACCCGGCCGGACTTCTGTTGCCGCATGTGCACGGCGGCGTGTCGCGTGCAGTTGAACGACCCCTTGAGGTGCACGGCGATTACCGCGTCCCAGTCTTCCTCGCTCAGGTTGAAGATCATCCGGTCGCGCAGGATGCCGGCGTTGTTGACCAGGATGTCGATCCGTCCGAACTCCTTGACCGCGGTACTGATGATGTTCTCCGCGGCGCTGAAGCTCGCAACGCTGTCGGTGTTGGCAACGGCGCGGCCGCCCGCGGCGGTGATCGCTGCCACCACCTCTTCCGCCGGCGTCACCGACTGGCCACTGCCGTCCACCGCCGTTCCGGCATCGTTGACCACCACCGCGGCCCCTTCCGCCGCCAACAGCAACGCGATCCCGCGTCCAATGCCACGTCCCGCGCCGGTGACGACGGCGACGCGATCCTTCAGTCGAGAGCCCATAAGCCTCCTCGGGGAGAATGGAAAACCGGAAACAGGAAACCGGAAATGGAAAATGAGAAATGGCGCTCTTCATTCACCCGTTTCCGGTTTCCCATTTCCGGTTTCCTGTTTTCCATTCTCTGCGTCCGCATGCGTCAGGCCCGCGGTGGCGCCGGATTTACCAGTCCCTCGGCCAGCGTCTGCGGCACCAGCTCTTCGAGCTCATCGAGCGTCCAGCGGCCGTCGGCCTTGAAGATCGTCTTCGCGGCGCGCACCTGGGCGACCAGTGAGATCGACGGACCGGCGCAGAGGAAGAACTGGCCATTGACGTTGGCGGCGTGGTCACTGGCGAGGAAGACGACCATCGGCGCGACGTCGTCCGGCTTCAGGTTCTCCAGCTGCGCCAAGGCGCGCTCTTCGCGGATGATGCCCTGTTGCTTGCGCAACTCGCGCGCCTTGATCACCTCGTCGGTGAGCGTCATGCGCGTCGCGGCGACCGGACAGATGGAGTTGCAGGTGACGCCGTACTTGCCGAGGTCGCGCGCCACCACCTTGGTCAGCCCGCTGATGGCGGCCTTGGCGGAGCCGTAGTTTGCCTGGCCGGGATTGCCGAACAACCCCGCGCCCGAGGAGAAGGTGACGATGCGGCCGTACCCTTGCGCACGCATCAGCGGCGCGGCATGCCGCACACAATTGAAGGTGCCCTTGAGGTGCACCGCCAGCACGGAGTCGAAGTCGTCTTCGCTCATGTTGAAGATCATGCGGTCGCGCAGAATGCCGGCGCAAGTTACCAGAATGTCGATGCGGCCGAAGCTGTTCACGGCGGTGTTGATGATGTTGGCGCCGCCATTCCATGTGGATACGGAATCGCTGTTGGCCACTGCCTCGCCGCCGGCGCGCTTGATTTCGCCAACGACGTCGAACGCCGGCCCGCTCGTCGGTTCTTGCCCGTGCAGATCGACCCCGTAGTCGTTGACGACCACCTTCGCCCCGGCCGCTGCCAGGCCCAACGCCACGCCACGCCCGATGCCACGGCCGGCGCCGGTGACGGCCGCGACCTTGCCCTCCAACATCATGCTCACGTTTTGACTCCTTGCTGTTGAACGATCGGCGCGGACTGTACGCGAGGTCTGCCGGGACTGCAAGATTGACCAGGCGGATGTCGTCGCAGGTACCTTCACCCTGCGATGCCAGAGACGGCATTACGCAGCGCCTCGGCGGCATGCCGCCGATCCGGCGCGTCAAGAATGGCGGCAATGACCGCGATTCCCTGTGCGCCGTGCGCCCGCACTGCCGGCGCGCGCTCCGTGGTGATGCCGCCGATGGCGACGATCGGCGTGGAGAGTGCGCGCGTCACCGCGGCGAGTCCATCCAATCCCTGTGGCGCGCCAAGGGCTCGCTTTGACGGCGTGTCGAAGATGGGGCCGAAGACGATGAAGTCGGCGCCGGCATCCTGTGCGGCACGCGCGTCGCCGAGGGAGTGCGTGGATACGCCGATGAGCGCGTTGGGCCCGAGGAGACGCCGCGCGTCGGACGGGCTGAAGGAGTTGGCCGGAAGATGCACGCCGTCGGCATGGACGGCAAGTGCTACGTCGATGCGATCGTTGATCAACAAGCGCGCCTGGTGGCGGTGGCACAGCTCGCATAGTGCAAGCCCCAACTCGACGAGGGCGCGCGTGGTCAGGTCCTTCTCCCGCAGTTGCACCGCATCGACACCGCCCTGCAATGCGGAGGCGACGGCATCAAGCAACGGCCGCCCGGCGGTGCGGTGGCGATCAGTGACGAGGTAGAGCCGCGGAAAACGATCGGCCATCATGACCCGCGGTCTGCGTCTGTTCTATGGCCCGCTCCCCCCTTCGGGGAGCCTCAGGATCG
>CAZTDK010000287.1:0-7736 GCA_964611965.1 uncultured Binatia bacterium (SeqCode)
GTCAACATCGCCGCGGCGAATCCGGACAAGAAAGTGGTATTCTTTGCAATTGGGTTTGAAACGACCGCCCCGCCCAATGCGATGGCGGTGTGGCTCGCGCACAAACGCAAACTCAGCAATTTCAGCGTGCTCGTAAAATATCCCTACGACGTGCACATCAGCGGCACGCTCACGGATCCTGCCGGCGCGCCGGTAAAGGACCGCTTCGTGCAGGTGTTCCTTCCTGGCGGGTGGACGGTCAAGGGCCGGACGTCGGAACGGGGAACGTTCCGCCTGATGCTCGGCGCCACCGCCGAACGCAAGTCGAAGCAGCCGCTGGTCATCGACGTCGGGACCCGCATCGATACGAAGAAGGGCAATGACCCATATTACGCCATGTTTCTACTCCCGCCGTCGTATCAGGCGTGCAGCGCCGACGCGATGAAAGCGCAGGGGGCAAAGCCAAAGGCCGCGGCGAAGAAGAAACACCAATAGCCCTCGCCTATCTCGAAGACGGCCGACAACAGACTCGGAGACAACAGACAACAGACCAAGGCTTCGTTCACCTTGGAGTTGAATCTGTTGTCTGCTGTCTGTTGTCTGTTGTCTCCCCGTCTGTTGTCGGTGAGTGCGCCAACCCGCGACCTCTGACGGTGCGCGCCCGCGGCGATTGGCCGCTTGCATAGGCTTCGCAAGCCACAGTATTCTTGCAGCGTGCTTGCCACCGCAAAGCGCCGCCCGCTCTGGAACCGGAGCCTCAAGCGTAATCTCGTTCAGCAGAGCGCCGACTACATGTTCATCGCCCGGGTCCTGGAGGGCCTGGCGGCGTGGGTCCTGTTCAACGAATCCGGGCAACCGGACTGGTCCATGTGGTGGCCGATTCACCTGGCCTTCCTCGTGTATTTCGCCGTCAATGGGGGGCTGTGTCTGTACTACCGCGCCGGCGACACGCGGCCGGTGCTGATCATCTTCGATTTGGCCAACAACCTGGGAACCATGACCCTGGCCGCGGCGCTGACCGGTGGCGTGGTCAGCCCGGTCGTCCTGATCTTTCTGCTCAAGATCTGTGGCTACCTCCTGGTCTTCGGCGCCCAGACCGGGATCACCGCGATCGCCACGACGGTCGCCGGGCTCGGCACGTTGGGGATCGGGGAGCAGTTGGACTGGTGGAGTCTCAGTAGTCTGGCACCGGAGCGGCAGATCGACTTCCTCTTCCGCGCCGCCATCTTCGCTGCGATGCTCCTGGGTGCGCCGTGGCTGTTCCGGCAGGTCGCCGAGCAGGACGCGCAGATCGGCGACGAGGCCGCGAGCGCGCGCGATCAGGCGGAGCGTGCGCGCGCGGCGCTCGAGGTCGCACGCGCGCTGCTCGAGGTCGGCGAGGCAGTCAGCCGCCTGACCCAACTGGATGATATTCTCACCAAGCTGGTCGAGGTGATCACCCGCGTGCTATCCGTCAACTACTGCGGTATCTTTTTGTGGAGCGACGAGCATCGGACGTATAAGGGCAAGGCCGTCTCGGGGGCCGAGCCCAACATGGTGCGCCACCTCACCGGGATCCGCCTCGGTCCGCACGACGTCCCCGATTTCGAATGGGTCCGCCAACTCGGTCACAGCGCGCTGGTCGCGCCGCGCGGCATTGCGCGGCTCGGGTTGCCCGAGGCGCCCGCGTTCTTGATGGCCCCGTTGATCAGCGGCGGCCATTTCTATGGCGTGCTGCAAGTGGGCCGGCTCGGCGGCGGCAACAGCTTCACGCAAGACGACATCACGACCGCCGACGGCGTCGCCGGCCAGGCCGCGGTGGCATTGGAGCGCGCCCGGCTCGTCGAAGAAAGCCGCCGCTTCATGCGCGCCGTGGAGAGCACCGATGAAGCCGTCCTGATCACCGACCGCCGCGGCCGCATCGTCTCGGTGAATCAGGCCTTGCTTGGCATGTTCGGCTACACCCGCGACGAGCTGCACGGGCGCGACGGCCTGACACTGACCACCATGACCGCCGATTGGGTGCGCGACGTGCAGCACACCGTGATGGATCATCCCTGGCGCGGCGAAGCCACCGGGCGGCGCAAGGATGGGTCCACCTTTCCAATCGCGTTGCATGCCAGCTTGATTCGCGCCGACAACGATCGGATTCACGGCGCCGTCGCCATCATCGAGGATATCTCGGCGCAGAAGCAGCTGCAGGAGCAGATGCAACGTGCCGACCGGCTGGCCGCGGCCGGCGAGATCGCCTCCGGTGTGGCGCACGAGGTGAACAACGCGCTGGTCGGGATCCTCGGACAGGCCGAGCTCGCCCGCACCGCCACCGACATCGACAGCTTGCGCGGCGCGCTGGCGAACGTCGAGGTGCAGGGCTTACGCATCGCCGCGATCGTACAGGAGCTGCTGGGCTTCGCGCGGCGCCAGCCGCCGCAACGCGAGGCGGTGGATCTGCGCACGCTGGTGGCCGATACCTTGGCGCTGATGGCCCACGACCTCGGACGCAATCAGATCCGCAGCGCGACACAGTTTGCCACGGACCTCCCGGCGGTATCGGTGGATATGAAGCAGATCCAGCAGGTGCTGGTGAACCTCCTCACCAATGCCATGCAGGCGATGCAACCGGGTGGCGGGACGCTGTCGGTCACGGTGCATTCCGCGGGCGAGCACGTGGCGGTCGAGGTGCGAGATACCGGCGCCGGTATTTCCCCCGAGGCGTTGCCACGGGTTTTCGATCCGTTCTACTCGACGAAAGCGGAAGGGACGGGGCTTGGCCTCAGCGTCAGCTACGGCATCGTGCAAGCCCACGGCGGCGACCTCACGGTGCAGAGCACGCCGAACGAGGGCAGCACCTTCGTCCTCCTCCTGCCGGCGACGCGTCCGGCGGCGGGCACGGCGCCGCAGATGGTGCTGCTCGTCGATGACGACGACGCGGTCGCGGACACCTTGCGCGAGATGCTGGAGCGCGCCGGCGTGCAGGTGCGCCGCGCCCGGACCGGGAAGGAGGCCTTGTTGATTCTGGCGCGCGACGAGTTCGACGCCGTGTTTCTCGACGTCCGCCTCCCCGACATCTCCGGCCCGCAGATCTACGACCGCTTGGCGGCCCTGCGCCCCGAGCAGGCGCGCCGGGTCGTCTTCGTCACCGGCGGCCTCTGGCGCCTCGACGGCCGCGGCCTGCGCGAGAAACTCCCGCCCGGCCAACCAACGCTCAGCAAGCCCTGCACTGCGGCGCAGATCGGCGAGGTGCTGCGCCTGCTGCGCGACACCCGCGCCGCGGCGTGAGCGCGCTCGGCGGTCGACACCGAGCGACCGCACGGCGCGCTCAGACGTGCGGCAGACGGAAGCGGCGCACGGTGTTGGCACGCGCCAGCGCGGCGATGTCGGCGACGGGCTGCCCGCGCACCTCCGCGATCGCCGCCGCCGTAAACACGACATACGCCGGCTCGTTGCGTTTGCCGCGGTACGGAATCGGCGCCAAGTACGGCGCGTCGGTTTCCACCATGAAACGGTCGGCGGGAACCTCGCGCGCCACGGCGCGCAGCTCGTCGGCATTCTTGAACGTCACGATACCGCTGAACGACACATCGAAATTGAGGTCGAGGAACTTGGATGCATCCGACCGGTCACCGCTGAAACAGTGGATCACTCCGCCGATGTCCTGCGCCCGCTCGTCGCGCAGGATCGCGGCCGCATCATTGTAGGCGTCCCGCAGGTGGATGCTCAGCGGCAGCTGCCGCCGGCGCGCCAGATGAATGAAGCTGCGGAACGCCGCCTGCTGCTCGGCGCGTGGCGAGTGGTCATAGTAGTAGTCCAAGCCGGTCTCGCCGATCGCCACGACCTTCGGCGCGCCGGCGAGGCTGTCGATCTCTTCAAGGACCGCGGCGGTCACCAGGCGCGCGTCGTGCGGATGGATGCCCACGGTGGCGAACACGTTGGGGTAGCGCGCCGCCACCGCCACGGCGTCGTGGTTGGCTTGCAGCCCGTCGCTCGCGCCGATGGTGATCATGGCGATCACGCCGGCGGCCGCGGCACGCGCCACGACCTCATCGCGATCGGCGGCGAAGCGCGATCCGTCGAGGTGGCAATGTGAGTCGATCAACAGCGGCGCAGTGGATGTGTTCCCCATGTAAGACCCCTCCCACACCCCTCCTTCAAGACGAATCACGAAAGCACGAAAGAGCGAAAACACGAAAAGAAAAAGAATCGGAGTTTGCTTATCTCCTTTTCGTGCTTCAGGACCTTCGTGCTTTCGTGATTCTCACTTCGACGGCTTTGGTTCCGTTTCGATGCGCGGGAAAAGCGCCACCGGCGCCTGCGTCTGCGCGCCAGGCGCAAAGTGCGTGCCCCAGGCGAGCGCGGCGGGCAACGTCGTCAGCGGCGCGCTGCCGACGAGCTGGAAGATTCGCGCGCTGGTCTCCGGCAAGAACCATTGCAGCAGGACCGCGCTCGCATACAACGCCTCGAGGAGCTGGTGCAGAATCGTACCGACCCGCGGCCGCTGGGCGGCATCCTTCGCCAGCGTAAACGGCGCGGTGAGCACGATGTACTTGTTGGCATGATCGATGGCGCGCCACAGGGCTTCGAGCGCATGGTGAAAGGCCAGCTCGCGGCTCAGGCGCGGCACCTCGCGATAGGCCGTGGCGAACGCCGCCTGCAGCTCGTGATCCTCAGGCGTCAGCGGTCCCAGCGGTTGCACCGCTCCCCCGAAGTAACGCTGCTGCATGGACAGCGTGCGGCTGACCAGGTTGCCGAGGTTGTTGGCGAGGTCGGCGTTGACGCGGGTCACGAACGCATCTTCGCTGAAGGTCGCATCTTGTCCGAAGGACATTTCGCGCAGCAGGAAGTAGCGGAACGCGTCCATGCCAAAGCGCGCCTTCATCTCCAACGGCCGGATGACGTTGCCCAAGCTCTTCGACATCTTGCTCTCGCCGTGCAGCCAGTAGCCGTGCACCAGCAAGCGCTGGAACAAGGGCAAGCCGAGCGCCATCAGCATGGTCGGCCAGAAGATAGCGTGCGGTTTAAGGATGTCCTTCGCCATCACGTGGTGTGTCACCGGCCACATAGCGTCGAAGGTGTCGTCGCCGTGAACGCGCAGGCCGCTGACGTAGCTGATGAGTGCATCGAACCAGACGTAGGTGACGTAGTTGCGATCGAAGGGCAGCTCGATGCCCCACTCCAGCCGCTGTTTCGGCCGCGAGATGCACAGGTCGCCGATCCCGCCGCTGCGCAGCATGCCGAGCACCTCGTTGCGATAGTGTTCGGGAGTAATGGCCTCCGGGTGCGCTTCGTAGTGGGCGACCACGCGATCGAGGTACTTGGTCATGCGGAAGAAGTAGTTTTCCTCCTCGATCGACGTGGGCACCGTGAGATGGTCGGGGCACTTGCCGCCGACGAGCTCCTTCTCCGTGAGAAAGCGTTCGCAGCCGGTGCAATAGAGCCCGCCGTAGCGGCTGAAATAGATGTCGCCGTTGGCGTGCACGCGGCTCAGGAACTCCTGGACGATACGCTCGTGGTAGCCGTCGGTGGTCCGCACGAACTGGTCGTAGCGGAACCCGCAGGCGTCCCACGTGCGCCGAAACATCGGGCTGATGCGATCCGCGTAGGCGCGTGGGCTCTCGCCGGCGGCCGCAGCGGCGGCGGCGATCTTGTCCCCGTGCTCATCGGTGCCGGTGACGAAGAACGTCGCGTCGCCGACGGCGTGATGCAAGCGCGCCAAGGTGTCGGCGATCACCGTGGTGTACGTATGTCCCAGGTGCGGCTCGGCGTTGATGTAGTAGATCGGCGTGGTGACGTAGAAACGACTCACGATGCTCCCGTGGACGGCGTCGGCAGCGCCTTTTTCTCGACCAGGTCTGCGAGGGAAGCTTCGGCGTGGGTGCCATCGGCACAACGGATGACGACCGTCTGCCGGAGCAGATTCTGGCGGGTGACGATCCCTTCGCCCTGCACCGAGACGACGGCACTGCCGATCGCGGGCAGGGCGCGGCCGAGCTCCAGGTAGGTATCGTACTCGTAACGCAGGCAGCACTTCAGGCGCCCGCACATGCCGGCGAGGCGTGACGGGTGGGGCGACAGGCCTTGCGCCCTCGCCATCTTGAGCGACACGCCGCCCGGGTTACGCAACCAGCTCGAGCAGCAGAGCTCGCGCCCACACGGGCCGACGGCGCCGAGGCGCTGCGCCTCGTCACGCGCGCCGATTTGCTTCATCTCGACGCGCGTGTGCAGCCCATGCGCCAGCTCGCGCACCAGCTCGCGGAAGTCGACACGGCCTTCGGCCCCAAAATAGAAAACCACCTTGCCGCCATCGGGCGCCTGCTCGACAGCCACCAGCTTGATCGGTAGCTGCCGCGCGTGGATGTGCTGCACGCAGAGACGCCGGGCCTCGCCTTCGCGCGCGCGGCTGCGATCGTCACGCTCGACGTCGCCGGCATCCGCCTTCTTCACCACGCGCGGGTATGCGGTCCCCAACTCGTCGGGCCGCGCCGCGCGCGGATCGACGATCACCGTGCCCAGCCGCTGCCCTTGCTCCGTCGGCACGACGACGCGATCTCCCCGGCCCACGGTCAGCGATCCCACGTCAAACTGATGAATGTTCCCGGTCGGACGGAACTGGACGCCGACCAGCCGCTTTGCCGCTGGCTGCGGATGCGCGGGTGGGCCCATCAGAGTCGCGCCAGTCGCAGCAGCAGCGCCTCGAAGAGCAGCTGCCGGTTCGGATTACCACGCCGCGTCGCGCTCCAGGCATCATAGACGGCGTCGGCGCGGCGCAGGAGCACGGACGAGGATACCGGGGTCGCAGGACTCGGCGGATGCACCGCCAGCTGCGGCGCGCCGATCGCACGCACCGCGTCGTCTCGATACTGAGCCAGCAGCGCTTCGAGCTTCACTCCCGCATCGGCCTCGGGATGGTTGAGCTCATGGGCCATGTGCGCGAGCTCAACATACCGAGCCCCACGGAGCCCCGCAAGCGCCTCGACCAGCTGCGCCCGCGCCGCGCCCACGAGGGCGCGGCCCAGCGTCAGCGCGCGGCCAGGGCTGCCTTCCGCCAACAGTGCCAGCTCCCGTGCCACCGGCGCCTCAATACCCGCAACGCCGGCGACGATTGAGGCAACCGTCTCCGTCGGCAGCGGGGCGAACTGCAGGCGCTGGCAGCGCGACCGGACTGTCGGCAGCAAGGCATCCGGACTACTTGCCACCAGGATCAGCAGCGAATGGTCCGGCGGTTCCTCCAACATCTTCAGCAGCGCGTTCTGCGCCGCCATCGTCAGCAGCGGCGCTTCGTCAATGATCGCCACCTTGGTGGTGCCGAGCATCGGCTGCAGGCGCATGAGCCGTTTGAGCTCGCGAACGCGGTCGATCCCGATCTCCTTCTTGCCCGCGGCGACCGCGACCAGGTGCACGTCGGGGTGGCTGCCGGCAGCGATCTGCCGGCACGAGGCACACCCGCCGCAGGCATCGCTGCCGCCGGCGCTGCAGTGCACCCACGCGGCAAACGCCAACGCCACGGAACGCTTGCCAATGCCTTCCGGACCGGCGAACAACAGGGCATGCGCGAGCCGGCCGTTCCCGACAGCGGTACGGAGAAAGGTACAGATGCGGTCGTGCCCGTGAATCGCGGCGAATGTGGTCACTGCAGCTCGAGACATTCGGACACCGCCGCGAGCACTTGCGCCTGCACCTCGTCGCGGTGCCGGGTCGCGTCGATTACCCGGTAACGGTCCGGGGCATCGTGCGCAAAGCGCAGAAAAGCCGCGCGCACACGCGCGTGAAAACCCTCATCC
>CAZTDK010000288.1:0-7691 GCA_964611965.1 uncultured Binatia bacterium (SeqCode)
CCCCAGGCGCGCAGCACGCCGATCCCCTGCCCTACCAGGTCGGTGCGTGACTCGAGCCCACCGAGCAGGGCCAGCAAGGCATCGCGCACCGGCGCGCCGTAGTCCGAGCCGACGTTGCGCTGCAGCGCCGCGAAGGTCTCCGCGGTATGCGCGGTGCTGGCGGCAAGCTGAGCTTCAATGCGGTCTTGCCGATGCCGCGGTTCCGGGTGCACCCGCGTGGTCGCCACCCGGAAGTTGCTCGGATCGGTCACCGCGTTGGCCGAGGCGACATACCCGCACGTGGGACTGAGGATTTTCGGATTCTCGGCAAACGGGAGAAAGCCGTCCCACTGCGCCGCCGGGTCCTGCGCATCGCGCACGAACAGTCCGTCGGCGCGCCGGCGCGGCAGGCGGCCGAAGGGCTCCCACCCAATGTGGCCATCCTTGTGGCCGTACACGTGATTGAAGTCGAACGGACCTTCGTTGATCAGGGTCAGGGCGCGTTGGTGCTCGTCGACGGTGGTCGACTCCGCCAAAGCCAGGTAGCCCTCGAAGTACCGTGCCAGATCCGCGCCGACATAGCGGAGCGCGAGGTCAACGCCATCGTGGTGCTTCCATCCCGGATAGATGACGCCGTGCTCACAGCGTTCCCACTCCAACGGCCGCTCGCGCCCGAAGCGCACCCGGTGGGTCTCGAGATGCTTGGTGATCGCTCCGCTGCCGCCGACGGTGCGATAGCGTGTAGGATCATCCGGCAAGCGATGCACGCGATACAGATCCCAGCCGTCGCGATAGGCGGTGGTCACGCCCCAGGCAAAGGAGCCGTTGTGGCCGTACCCGAAGATCGGACAGCCCAGCATCAATCCGCCTTGCACGCGGTAGCGCGGACATTCCAGATGGGCATGGTACCAGAACGTCGGCAGCGGCAGGAACGGCACATGCGGATCATTGGCAACAATCGGTGCCCCCGACGCCGAGCGCGCGCCGTTGACCGCCCAGTTGTTGCTGCCAGCCGCGGACAGGTGAATTGGAGGTTCGGGCTCCGGCCCCTCGACGACCGCGTAGGAGGTCGGTGCGTCTTCCCACGGCGCTTCCGGGAAAAAGCGCTTCGCCGCCTCGTCGCGGAGATGGCCGCGGATGGCGTCGAAGGTGAGCTCGACGTCAAGTGGCGAGAGGGCCACGGTAAAGGCGCAGGTCTGTGCTGCCAGCAGCGCATCGCTCGGACGCCAGGGACGCACCGCTCCGAGGAAAAGGTATTCCGGCGGATAGGTTCCTTGCATGGCACGCAGTGCCGCATTGATACCCGCGGCGAAGGATTCGAGACACTCGCGTCCCCGACTGGCCATATGGTCCAGGTCGCGCATGCTTTGCGCCTCGAACTCCAACGGCCGCACGAAGGCGTCGATATCGGCGACGCTCTTGCCGGGGAACATCTCGCTGTTCTGTGGGGCGGTGAAGTTGCCGATCAGCTCGCACAGACGGCCGGCGCCCAGGTGTCGGATGATGTCGAGAAGCACGAAGCGGTCGGCGCCCTGGGCGTAGCCGAGCGCCGCGAACAGGTCACATTCGTGTTCCGCGTAGATGTGAACCACGCCATTGGCATCGCGCAGCACTTCGACGCGGCCGCGCATCGGCGGCAGATGCGCCGCGGTCAGTGGCGGGAACGTGCTTGGCGACGCCGGGCGCGCCATGCTGGCGAGCGTGCGCGCCAGCATCGCCAGCCGCCGTTTGCGTGGCACTTCCGTCGTCTTCCGGTCCACACTCACCCTCGCGCGGCCCAGCCTGACAAACGCCGGTCGCCCCGTCAAACCCCGGCTGCCACATCCACGCAGCAGGTTGTCCGGAAAATCTACGGCCGCGCCGCGTGCCGGCGCGGCTGCTCGTTCCTCCGCACCGCCGCAACCCCGCTTGACTTGCGCGACAATGCACGGCGTTCTGGCAAGCTGATGGGCGACCCCAGCACAGCCTCGGATCGGGAAAATGTGGCGCGCTACTACGATCGACTCGCGGCCAACTACGGCGACGGCGAATTCTCCGGCGCGCGCCGCGCCGCGGTGTTGACGGCGATCGCCGACACCATCGCCTGCCCGCGGCGCGTGCTCGACCTGGGGTGTGGCAACGGCGCCTTTGCCGTCGAATTCGCCGCGCGCATCCCCGATGCACACGTCGTCGGCATGGATCTCTCGCCCCACATGTTGCGTGTGGCGACCCGGCGACGGATCGGACATGCCGACTTCCTCCGCGGTGATGCCGGCGCCCTTCCCTTCGGGCCGGGCACCTTCGATCTCGTGTTCATGAGCCACGTGCTGATGCTCGTGCCCAACATGGAGCGCTGCGTCGCCGGCATCGCGCAATGCCTGGTACCCGGTGGATACTTCGTTGCCACCATCGGCATTGGCGCGTGGCGCCATCTCCTGGGCCCGCTCCCCCAGGCCCTGCTACAGATCCGCTCTTTCTTTGAACCGCGCACGCTCCGTACCTTCGACGACGAGACCCGCGCCGGCGCCGCCTGCACGGCCGCGGGCCTGCAGCCCGAGATCCGGCGCGCGCCGTTCGCCGTCGGCTGGTCTGCCCTCGAAGAATGGATACGCATCCGCTGGCTGACGTCCTTGGCCGCGCCGCTGCGCCGCATCGCTGGGCTGCTGCTGCCGGCGATGCGCTGGCGCGCGACGGGACGCACCGTGGAGCTCGCGGAGACCGTCCTGGTTGCCACCAAGCGATAGGGCTGGCAGTACGACGCGCCGAGGCCCTGCAAAACGGCCGTAGCACCAGGGCGGTCTTCTCAATAGGCGATTCGAACAGATACAGCGAATACTGTAGACATTTCCTCTGGACATCGTGACGGTAAAGTGTCAAAAAGCTATGCTATGAACCGATTGCCCAAATCAAGCACAAGGCGCGGTGGCGCAGGGCGCGCACTCCGCATGGCGCTATTGTTGTCTCTGGCGGTCTGCCTCCTGTCGGCGCGTTCCGCGCACGCCTCCGGCTGCTGTACGTATTCCTGTACCTCCGGCTCGCAAGCGTCGTGCGGTACCTCCGACGGCGGACCGTCCTGTCCAAATGCCAACCCGAACTGCACCTTGAATTTCGTCGGCGGGGCGCAGTGTGATCCGCCTTGCTCCGCGTCCACGCTGACGCCAACGAGCACGCAAGCGGCGACAGCGACGCCAACCCGAACGCCGACCAACACTCCTACGCTGACACCGACCCCGACCAATACCCCGACCAATACGCCAACGAGGACAGCGACGCCGACCAACACGCCGACCAACACGCCAACCAACACGCCGACCAATACGCCAACCAACACGCCAACCGATAGCCCGACGGCGACACCCTCCGCAACCAACTCGCCGACCGATACGCCAACCGCGACACCGTCACCGACTGGTACGCCGACCAACACCCCGACGATCACGCCGACCGCAAGCGACACGCCGACAACAACCTCGACGCCAAGCAACACGCCCACCGGGTCGGCGACGGCCACCAAAACGCCCACCACAACGGCGACCAATTCGCCAACGCTCACAGCGACAGCAAGCGTAACCCCCACGCCGACTCAGACCGGAACGAAAACTCCGACTCAGACGCCGAGTTCACCGAGTAACGGGCCTGTGATCACGGGCGGCCTGGCTCCTGGATCATCGCAGGTGACGGGGGTCTCCGATCCCGCATGTTTCCCAGGTCTCATTACGATCTTCGATTGTGATGTCGTGGAAAGCCCCCCTGTTTGCTACAACGGCAATGACGTCCCTATCGGCAGTGGACAGAAGCAGCCAGATGGTCATTTTGCGATTTCTGTATCGTCGCCCCTCAAACCGGGGCAGGTGATTTACGCCTCGGACGGTTGCACAAGCCCCGCGCTCGTCGGACCCAGCCGCGTCGTACCCCCGCCAACGCCAGCACCGCTGCTCTCCCCGACTTACCTGTTTGGGCTAATCGTCATACTGGCTGCCATGGGAGCCCTGCATCTGCGCCCGATGGCGCAGACGAGAGACTGATTTCCCGTCAGCGACGGGGTCCGTGAACAGCATCCGCTTGTAGAGTTGACAGGGCGGGTAATCCGGTCTTTCAGGTAAGCCCCACCTTCCGCACGCGGCCGCAACGCGTCGTGTCGCGGTTGGATTGGTCCGTGCTTTGCACAAGCTTCTCCAAGACAAAGGAAATCGCGTACGAGAGTCTCGTGGCGTGCGGAGGACATGTATGTCGACACCAGACAATACGTTTCGAGCCTGGAAGATGGTTGCGGCCGTCTCCGCGGCGATTTGGCTGATTGGCGTCGCGGCGTAAAATGAAAGCCTGTGCGCTCTGTGGCCGAGCACGCGGTGTACGCCGCACCTGTCGCAGCTGTAGCAGACGGATATGCGCCGATTGCCGGCGCCAGACGAACCTCGGGTATCTTTGCGAACGCTGCGCCGCCGAGACGCCCGCGTTGTGAGCGGCCTATCGGGTTGGGTCGCTGCGCACTCCGACCTGACAGGCTACTTGCCGTCGTACGGCCCTACGGCTCAGTGGTTGTCCGCCGTCTGGACTGTAAGCGACTAAACGCTCGTTGCAGGCGTTCACGATCCGTGATCGACCCCATCGCCGCGGGCTCCGCGCAGACGGCGCGGCTGATCTGGGCGTCGCTATATCCGGTCACGTTGAATTGGTGCGCCGCGAATGCGCACCGGAACATTGCAATGAGCTCCTTATGGGTCGCCGTCAACAGCTTCGCCATGCGCGCCGGATCCGTGCGGGCCTCCGTTGCCCGGGGCACCTCGGTTTCACCGGGCCCGCAATCGATAAACACGCGTACGCTCGGTGCATCGGGAGGAGCCATCGATCTACTCAGCGCGGATCTGCAAGCCCGGTCGACTCGGGTAAACTCTGTATTTCGCGACGAGAATTTCGCGGGTCGCGTGTTTTCCCGTGGTCGTCGCCCTGGCGAAGCAGCTTGAATGGCTACGGCCGGGTTCCGACCCACGTGTCGCCGCCATCGGTGCTCGTGAACAGTCCGCTGTCGGTTCCGGCATACATCGTGGCGGGGGTTGACGGGTCGAGGGTCATCGTGCGGACAACGAGGCCGTCCAGGTCATTCATCACGGTCCACGTTTGTCCGGCATCAGTCGATCGGGAAGCGCCGCTGGTGGTCCCCTGATAGACGGTATCCGACTGGACCGGATCGACGGCAACCACCATGATCTGATTGCTCGGCACTCCGCTACTCACGCCCGTCCAACTCGCAGCGTTGTCACTGCTCTTGAAAAGACCCTCCGAGGTGCCGGCGTATAGGACGTTTGCGCCAGCCGCCAGGCTCCAGACGACCGTGCGTGGGGGCAACCCGACGCTCATCGCCGTCCATGTCATCGCGCCATCGGTACTTTTGAAAACTCCGCCATCCGTGCCGGCGTACAACGACCCGGGTGTCCCTGCGTCGAGCGCCAACGTAAGGACCGTAGGGCTGGCGAGCCCATCGTTCATCATCTGCCAATCCGCGCCGGCATCCGTGCTCTTGAATACCCCAGCTTCGAGCGGGCCGAGCGAGCTTGCGTAGACGATCTGCGGATTCGTGGGGTCGACCAAGAGCGTACCCACCAACGTGCTGTCGAGGCCGCGGCTCTGCCAACTCGCACCCGCGTTGGTGCTTCGAAACACCCCGCCGTTGTCGGTTCCAACGTAGACCGTACCCGGCTCGACGGGATCGACCGCAAGGCTCAGAGCGCTCAACTCGGTCAGGCCCGCGCTTTGTACGGTCCATGTCGCACCGCTATCGCTGCTTTTCACGACCCCGATGTTGGCAGTCCCTGCATAGAGAACACCCGGATCCATAGGGTCGAGCGCCAGCGCGCGAACGAACGCCGGCCCTCCGCGCAAAGGGCCGGCGCCAACGACAAGTGTTTCGTCCGGGACTACGCATGCCCGCGCGCCCATATTCACATCTTGGAGAATGCAGCGGATGACGTGCAGCGCGGTGGTGCCCTCGGAGAGGCTCCTGAAGGTCAACCCGAATACCTGTTGTGGATGAGAGAAGGTGGCACACGCAACGCCGATGTGCAGCAGTCCAGCCCCGGGAACCAAGGAGACAGTCGTGCAGTCGTCAGCGAACCGCACAGTGACGCCGGCGCTTGTCACCACGGCTGGATCATACGCGATGTCGATGGTTTCGTCGGAAAGGTTGTCTGCCGGCAGCGAGAGGCTCACGGATACAACTGTGCCCGGTGCCCCGACGGCAAGCACGGCTGGCACAAACGCTCCCGGCACCGGCGCTGGCGTCGGCAAGGGGGCCACCAACCTATTTCGATGCGCCGCCCGGCGCTGCGGCACCACCGGCAGACGTCTCGGCACGATCTCTTCGGTACGGGGGTGAGACAGACCTGGGGTGCGCCTCCCCTCCTCCGTTGCCAAATCCACGCCGCTCGTGGTCACGGTGCCGAGGGTAAACACACCCGCCAAGGCAACCAGACGGCACCTTAAACGCAAAAACCCCGGAGGTTGGGTCGGCTCGAGCTTCACGGTAGTGTCGCGAAACGGCAAAGTTCGTGCCGTGCAGAGAGGACAGGATGCGAATTGTCTCGAAGTCTTCTACCGCCGCTTATGTCCAGCGTCGGCTGCAGAATTTTCAATCGGAAGTAAATTTAGACGGACAGGTCGGAACAATTTCCCTTGGAGCGAGCCGACTCGTGCGTTCCGCTGGCCGCGCGCACGCTGCGCTCACGAGCCATCCATACCGACTTCACTGTATGTGGCTGTCCGCCGTCAGCCTTCCGCCCACCACACTTCTCGACCGTGCGGATGGCTGCCGCCAAGGATGATCTCCTCGCCGCCCGGCCAGAGGCGTAGCGCCAGATCGGCCCTATCGCTGCCGCGCACCTCGAGCTGTAGCCAGGCCAGCGGCGCGGTTCGGCTGGCGCGCGCGCCGCGCGCTTCGATGGCATCCACGACGGCGGTCCGTTCGCTCTCCGACAGGTACCACCACATGATGGAATGGAAGACGACGATGGCAATACCGCTCGGTGCCGCCTCCAGCTGCTCGCGCAACCAGCTCCCGGCACGTTGCTGCACCACCGGAGGCGGATCGCGGCGCGCCAGCGCGACGGCGGCGCGCAGCTGCGTCAGCCGTTCGAGCTGGTCGGGCCACACGAAGGATTCCAGCATGCGGACCTGTTCTGGGTCGCGAATATCGATCGGGCTCAGGTCACAGCCGGAGCGACGGTCAACCTGCAGCGGCGTCGTCAAGGCTGGCGGTGCGCCGTGCCATTCGGAGCGAATCAGCACCGGCGAGGCGGGGTCGCCCCAACGGTGCGGCCCGGCTTCATACCGATAGCGATCCCACAGCAGGTTGAGGCCGGCGCTACTGCCAATCTCGAACAAGCGCAACGGCAGGCCGGTGCGTGCGGCGATGTGCAAGAAACCGCCGAGCAGTGCCGCTGACCGGCTCACTTCATTCGTTTGGACCTGGCAGGCAAGCCGCGACCGGACGAAGTCGCGCTGCCCAGCGACAACATCGAGAAAGGCATCCCACGTCTGTGGCCATTCTGGTTCCCCGCCGGTCGATGGGTAGTAGCGCGCCAACTGTGGCGCCGCTCCATCCAGAACCAACCGATGGACGGCACCGAGCAGGCGCAGGGGCATGGCATCGGTGACGGCGTGTCCCTGCCATCCGTCGACGATCTCGGCGAGGAGACCGCCATTTTGCAGATCCGTGGTGGCATACTCGAGCAGGCGCC
>CAZTDK010000289.1:0-7681 GCA_964611965.1 uncultured Binatia bacterium (SeqCode)
TCCGCGTTGCGTCGCTAGGAAGTTCCAAGTCCAACAGGCTGGTAGACGGCCATTCTAGGCCACTATCAATGGCTACCAGAGGGTTGCCAAGTCCGATGGGCTGCTAGAATATGTAGGCGTGTGAATCCAGTGCGCAACCGGCGAGAGCGGGTGGATAAGCAAGGATGCCTGCTGCAGGCCCAGGGAGAAGTTGAAGATGACCTGTGAACATGTTTCTGCGATCCGAACCGTTACACCCAGCGCCGAGGGGTGCGAAGACTGCCTGGCGATCGGCGGCGAGTGGGTGCACCTGCGTCTGTGCCTGACCTGCGGCCACGTCGGCTGCTGCGACTCCTCGCCGCACCGGCACGCCCGGAAGCACTTCCACACGGCCAAGCACCCGATCATCCAGTCCTTCGAGCCAGGCGAAGACTGGCGCTGGTGCTTTGTCGACGCAGTCGAGGTCTGAGCGATTGCTGATGGCAGATGGCGGATCGCCGATGGTCGGAACCATATCCCATCGCCGATCCACTATCCCGCGCCACCTTCGGTGAGCGGGCCGACGCGCATGCGGCCGTCGACGACGATCGCGCCCTCGCCCGGTCGCAGCACCTTGACCGGGTTGAGATCCAACTCGCGGAGCTCCGGTACCACTTCGACGACCGCCGAGATGCGGGTAATGACCCCGATCAAGGCATCGCGATCGCCCGGCGGTAGGCCGCGATAGCCATCGAGGAGTTTGCTGGCGCGCAGCTTGCCGATCATCTCCGCGGCGTCGATCTCGGTGACCGGTGAGAGCCGGAACGCCACATCGTGCAGCAGCTCGACGAGCACGCCGCCCAGACCGCAGACAACGAGCGGCCCGAAGGTCGGATCAGTAGTGACACCGACGAGTGCTTCGATGCCGCCGCGGACCTCGCGCTGCAGGAGCACCGCATCGAGCGGCGTGCCGATGTTGCGCATACGCGCGGTCAACGTGTCCACCGCGGCGGCGACGGCATCCGCCGACTCGAGACCCATGATCACGCCCCCGACATCGCTCTTGTGCAGCACCGCCGGCGCGACCACCTTGGCGACCAGTGGGTAGCCGAGTCGCTCCGCGGTGGCCACGGTTTCGCTGAGAGCGGTTTGCTCGAACGCCGCGAGCTCGATCCCCGCCGCCCGAAGAACGGTGGCCAGGTCTTTCGGTGGCAACCACAGCGGCCCGGTGGCGGTGGCGAGGAGGCGGTCGATGACGACCCGAATCGTGTCGCGTGCCAGCCGATCCAAAATGAACGGGGTACCGGGCGGGCGGCGGCGCCAGCGCGCGTAGCGCTCGACCGACGCCAGCGCCAGCGCCGCGTTTTCCGGAAAGGTGTACGACGGCAGCTGGCCGCGCGGCCCCGAGCTAAGCACCGCCGGAGCCCCCTTCGAGGAGATGAATACCGACAACACCGGCTTGTCCGGCGAGACCGTGCCGGCGGCGGCGGCGATCGCCGTTGCCACCTCCTCCGGTTGGGTCACCAACGGCGGGATATAGATGACGATGAGCGAATCGATGTTCGGATCGGCGCCGACCGCTGCAACCGTACGTCGGTAATCCTCCGCGCTCGCCGACGCCGTCATGTCGATGGGGTTGCCGAAGCCAGCATGCGGTGGCAGGAAGGCGCGCAGCTGGGCCACCGTGGGCGGCGCCAGCTCGGGAAGCTTCAATCCGTGCGCCTCACAAGCATCCGCCAGCAGGATTCCTGGCCCGCCGGCGTTGGTCACCACACCGACCCGTGGACCTTCCGGCACCGGCTGGGTCGCCAGCAAAGCGGCGACGTCGAACAACTCTTCGAGTGTGCTGGTGCGAATCACCCCGGCCTGCTCGAACAACGCGTCTACCGCGACGTCGAGACTGGCCAACGCCGCCGAGTGACTCGAGGCGGCGCGCGTGCCCGCGGCCGAACGCCCCGACTTGACCGCGACGATCGGCTTACGCCGCGCCACCTCCGGCGCAATGCGCGCAAACTTGCGCGGGTTTCCGAAGCTCTCCAGGTACAGCAAAATCACCTGGGTGCGCGGGTCCTCGGCCCAGTAGCACAGCAAATCGTTGCTCGATACGTCCGCCTTGTTCCCGACCGAGAGGAACGTCGACATGCCGATGTTCAGCTCGCGCACGTAGTCGAGGATGGCCAACCCCAGTGCGCCGCTCTGGGACGACATACCGATGTTGCCGGTCGTCGGCCAGGTAGGCGCGAACGTGGCGTTGAGCGAAACCGCCGGGTCGGTGTTCAAGATCCCCATACAGTTCGGCCCGACCATCCGCATGCCCGACTCGCGAACGAACTGCGCCAGGCGCTCCTGTACCAGCCGGCCTGCCGGGGAGGCTTCGGCGAATCCGGACGAGATCACGACGACGCCGCGCACACCGGCGCGCGCACAGTCGGCGACAACCTCTTCGACAGCGGCCGCGGGCACAGCGATCACCGCCAGATCCACCGCGGCGCCGATCGCGCTGACGCTCGCATAGCAGCGGACGCCGTCGATATTGGTGGCACTGGGGTTGACGGGATAGATAGGACCGGTGAAGCCATCGTGCCGCAGGTTCGCCAACAGGGCTCCGCCGATCGTGCGGCGATGACGCGAGGCGCCCACCACCGCCACGGATCGGGGGTTCAGAAAGCTGCGGATGCTCTGCGCCGCCGCGGCGCGCTCGCGGGCAAAACTGGCCTGGAGAAACTCGGGCGTTTCTTCGGTGGGAAACGATAGGTGGATCACTCCCGCTTCCAGCGACCGGCGCACGACAAAGCCGCTCTTCGCGAACACCTCGAGCATGCGATTGTTTTCGCCGAGGACATCGGCTTCGAACTCGGTAATCCCATTGGCGCGCGCCAGCGGCGCGAGATGCTCGAGCAGGATCGTGCCGATGCCGCGGCCTTGATGCGCATCGGCAACCGCAAAGGCCACTTCGGCACGCTGCGACACGCTACCGTCGGCACGCGCGATATAGCGCCCAACCCCGATGATGTGCTCCTGTCCGTCTTCCAGCAGCGTTGCCACCAGGCCGACGTGGCGCACGAAGTCGGGCTCCGTGAAACGCTTGGTCTCCTCGTCCGTGAGCCGCCGCTTGGCGCCGAAGAAACGAAAGTACACCGAGCGCTGGCTGAGACGTTGGAAATGGTCGACCAGCCGCTCCTTGTCATCCGGACGAATGGCGCGGATGCGAATCGAGCCACCGTCGCGGAGGATTTCTTCGGCTTCGTAGGTGCGGGGATCCGTAGTCACACTGTGCGCTCGCGGCAACGGGCCGCAAGTATACCCGACGGGTTGATCGCGTGCACCTGCGCTCGGGCTAGCAGCCTGTCGGACGTGGAAGGGCGCAGCGACCCAATCCTGTCCTGAGGCTCCCCGAAGGGGGGAAGCGGGTCATAAGAAAGGACGCTGGCCGCAGGTCCAGGCCCGAAGATCAGATCGATCGTGGCGTCCACGTCGTCGGTATCGATGCTGCCGTCCTGATTCGTGTCGGCCCCGCACACCGCCGGCCCGGCACTTGAGTAGAGGGTGACCAGCGCTGGGAAATCCGCAGCGGTGACCGCGCCGTCACAGTTGGCGTCGCCCGGGGTAGCGCGCCGCGTCGTCGGCGTTGCTGTAGCCGTGTTGACCGGCGAGCTTGTCGGCGTTTGTGACGGCGTCGCGGTCGGACTGACAGTCGGGGCGAGCGTGGGCGTCAACGTCAGTGCAGCGGTCATCGTTGCGGTGGCGGTCTCCGACTGCGTCGGCGTCGCTGTCAGGGTCGGAGTGGGCGTCTCGGTGGGCGTCTCGGTTGACGTTGCAGTAGGCGGGACGGTGGTGGTCGCTGTCGACGTGCCGGTCGCCACCGCCGTAGCGCTGTTGGACGGTGTCGACGTCGGGCTGAGTGAAGGTGCCGGTGTCGGCGTGTCCGCGGGCAGCGCGGTTGATGTTGCCGGCGCGGCAGCGCTTGCAGTTGCCGTCGGCGTACCCGTGCCTGTGGCGGTGCCGGTCGGTGTGGGTGTGACCGATATCGGCGCGCTAGCTGTCGGCAGCGGCGTGACGTCGCCGACGGCGATGGACAGCACGTTCGTCGCCGACCGGTCGCCGCTATTTCCGCCGTCTCGATTGACGCTGTTGCCGGCGCCATACAGCGTATAGTTTCCCGCGGCGGCCGGGGCCTTCCACTTGAACGTCCACGTCACCTGGTCATTCGCGTCATTGGCCCGAGGGATGCTGTGGGTCAACTCGCCGCTTTGGAGACGCTCCTTCTGCACCGTTCCATTGACCACCTGCAAGGTGCCACCACTGGCGGCGACATCGAAGCCGGCGCCGGTTTGGACGTCAGGATCGGTTGACGTCACGGTGAAAGCGAAGGTGCCGACCTGGCTCGGCTGCAGGCTCGTCGGCCCGCTGAAGCTCACCACCGGCGTTTGGCCGCCGCTGTGACAGCTGACGCAATGGATGCCGTTGTTCTTGCCGGAATAGCCCGTGATGCCGGTTTGGTACGCCCCCACGTCGCGGGCACTGAACGTCAAGGCAAGCAACGCGAGGTGGATCAACCGGCAGCGCATGAGCATTCTTTGATGTCCGCGTGCACGCACAAGCTAAGGAACCGTCTCGGCGTGCCAAGGATTCCCGACCACCGGTGGATAGTACGAGAACGTCTTGTCGGCCACCCCAGGCGCCATCCTTCTCACCCTATGCTACGATCGCGCCCATGGCCAAGCGCACGCCGGCCCGTTCCGGGCAGGATCTGTTCGCGGTGCAAGCCGAGCGGGTGCGCCGCCGCGAGGCTCCGCTCGCCGAGCGCATGCGACCGCAGACGTTGGCGGAGTTCGTCGGCCAAATGCATCTGATCGCTCCGGGACGCCTGGTGCGCGAAATGATCGAGGGTCAGCGGCTGCACTCGATCATTCTGTGGGGGCCGCCCGGCAGCGGCAAGACGACGCTGGCAATGCTCGTGGCGCGCTCCAGCAACTCGCACTTCGCCCATTTCTCCGCCGTGCTCTCCGGCGTGCGCGAGCTCCGCGAGCTCATTGAAGAAGCCAAGGAGCATCTGCGCATGCACGGGCGCCGCACCATTCTCTTCGTCGACGAAATCCATCGCTTCAACAAAGCGCAGCAAGATGCCTTCCTGCCCTACGTCGAGGACGGCACCGTGACATTGATCGGCGCGACCACGGAAAATCCGTCCTTCGAGGTCATCGCGCCGCTGCTGTCGCGCACCTCGGTGTTGGTGCTCGAGCCGCTGACCGTCGATGCGGTCAAGGCGCTGCTGGAACGGGCGCTGACCGATGACGAGCGCGGTCTCGGCGACCGCGGCCTGCACATCGCGCCCGACGCTCTCGACTTTCTCGCCAACCACGCGCGTGGCGACGCGCGCCTCGGCCTCAACGCGCTGGAGGCGGCGGCCGACCTCGCCACCACCAAAAAGACGCAGACCATCGACCTGGCGCTCGCGGAGGAAGCCGCGCAGCACCGCGCGTTGCTCTACGACAAGGCCGGCGAAGAGCACTACAACGTCATCTCCGCTTTCATCAAAAGTCTGCGCGGCAGCGACCCGGATGCCGCATTATATTGGATGATGCGCATGCTCGAAGCCGGCGAGGATCCGCTGTTCATCGCGCGGCGCATGGTCATCTTCGCGGCCGAGGACATCGGCAACGCCGACCCGCGGGCGCTCCAAGTCGCGGTTGCCGTCAAGGATGCCTTCCACTTCGTCGGCCTCCCGGAAGGCCGCATCCCCTTGGCGCAAGCGGTGACCTATCTGGCCACGGCGCCGAAGTCCAATGCCTCCTACAAGGCGATGCTGGCGGCGGCCGAAGATGTCAAGCAGCACGGTGCCTTGCCCGTGCCGCTGCACCTGCGGAACGCGCCGACGCCGCTGATGAAGGGGCTGGGCTACGGCCGTGGGTACAAGTACGCGCACGACTACGAAGGCCACGTCACCGAGCAACAACACCTTCCCGACAAGCTCGCGGCGCAGCGCTACTACGAACCCTCGGACATGGGTGAGGAGCGCGCGATCAAGGAGCGCCTGGCGCAGGCGCGGGGGTCTCATCGCGGCGAGCGAAAGTGAAGAGGATGACGAATGGCTGACGAAGCGACTTCACAACATAGTGGATGGCGGTGGGCTCTCTTTGCTGTCGTTCTGGTCCTGCTTGTCCTCGCCGGCCCCCTGGTCCTGCACTTCGGACAGAAGCGCCACAACGTCCTCGACTTCGACATCTACGCGCGCTTTCCCGCGAACCAACCGATCGTCGGCGGCGAGGTGTTTGCCGGTGCGCTCATCGCCGTCATGCAGCACGAGCTCGACGGTCACACCGGCTGGCGCCCCAACGACTTCGTGCTCTGGGGTCCACAGCTGTGGGCCGACAACAACGCCAACCGGCAGCTCGGCATCATTCAGGCGCTACGCGAGAGTGTCCGCGTCTTCAAGGATCACCTCACCAAGGTGTCGAGCAACGAGTACGATCCCAACCTCGTCGAGGCCGACACCGATTTTCGCAATGACGCGGAACGCTTTTGGCTGCCGTCGGCCGAGGGCAAGTTTCGCGAAGGCATTCGTCACCTGGAAGCATATGTCGCTGGCCTGAAGACCACGCCTCCCCGGTCAAAGCCGATCAACCAGCGCAACGTCGAGCTCATCCGCCTGTTCCAAACGTGGAGCGACCTGCTCGGCGACGCCCACGCCACGCTCTACCGCGAGCCCGAAAGCGCCTGGCAAAACGACAACGACTTCTACCATGCGCAGGGCTTTGCCCACGTCATGCACTTTCTCGTGACCGCCGTCGGACGCGAGTATCAGCACGACTTCGAAACCAAGCCCGTGCTCCGCACCCTCTTCGAGGAGGTGTCGGCGGCGCTCGGCCAGGCGGCAGTGCTGAAGCCGCTAGTAGTCCTCGATGGCTCCCCCGACGGCCTCTTCGCCAACCATCGGCGCAACCTCGACGTCTACATCGCCGAAGCGCGGCAGAAGATGTACTCGATCCGGGAAGAACTCGAGAAATAAACGGAAGAGAACCTCACGCAGAGACGCGGAAAAGAGATCACGTGGTGTTGCTTGCTCTGCGCCTCTGCGTCTCTGCGTGAGATCTTTCTTTTTCTGGTTTGCGGGCGTTTCACGTCTTCTGCATCAGGAACGGCAGGATCACCGACATCGGATCGACGTGCGAGTCGAGCTGCTTGCCGATGCCACTGAGCAGGCCGAGCACCCGCACCACGAACAACAGATCGGACGGCGCTTTGACGATCGGGTTGTCACGCAGCGCCCGCGGAAGCTCCTCGCTGAACCGTTCAATCAAGTCCTGATCCATATACGCCTTGCCGCTTCGTACGGCCTGGCCGAGGAACATGTCACTCAACGCGATCAGGCTCTGACTGTTGCCGTTGCGCGTACGGAACCCCAGCGTGGTGAAGGCCGCAGCGATCGCGTCGCGGTCCTGCGCAACAATGGCGCTGGTCAGCTGCACCACGCCCTGCGCAATGGCCGGCGGGAAATCCTTGGCGAGCCCGAAGTCCAGCAGAACCAGCTTCGGGCCGGGTTGCACGAGAATATTGCCCGGATGGGGATCGGCGTGGAAGAAGCCGTCGACGAGGATCTGGTGGCAGAAGACCTCGGTGAGCAGGCGTGCCACTTCCTGCTTGTCGATGTGCGCCGCGGCGAGGGCGTCCACATCCGTGACGCGGATGCCGGGGAGATACTCCATCACCAACACCGTCCGCG
>CAZTDK010000290.1:0-7676 GCA_964611965.1 uncultured Binatia bacterium (SeqCode)
TCTAGGAGAGTGAGGCTGGCCGGGCGACGCTAGCTTCGCCGTTTCAGGTGCTGCGGTAGACGATCAACCCGTGCGTCGGATCGTACGGCGACACGGCGACGGTGACGCGATCGCCTGGGATGACTTTGATGTGAAAGCGCCGCATGCGGCCGCTGATCTTGGCGAAGAATTGTTGGCCCTTTTCGGACTCGACCCGAAACTGGCCTCCCGCGATGACCTCGCGGACGACGCCTTCGATCTGGATCAAGTCTTCACGACTCACGCAGACCTCCTTCACTCAACGAACGACGCGCCGTCTATAGCAAATCGAGCGTGGATCTTCCAAGCCGTTCGGAAAGGAAATGGAAAAACCGGAAACAGAAAACCGGAAATTGGAAACCGGGCCATTTGCCCGTTTTTCGTTTCAGGCTTTCCATTGCGCCCCTTTGAGCGCCTCAGCGGCCGCGCGCCAGCACGCGTGCCGCATCCTTGGCAAAGTAGGTCAGGATCATGTCGGTGCCGGCGCGGCGCATCGCGACCAGCGTCTCCAGCATCACGCGTTCCTCGTCGAGCCAGCCGTTCTGCGCCGCGGCCTTCAGCATCGCGTATTCGCCGCTGACGCTATAGGCGGCGACCGGATAGCCGAATTCCTCTTTGACCCGCCAGATCAGGTCGAGATACGCCAGCGCCGGCTTGACCATGACGATGTCCGCGCCCTCGTCGATGTCGAGTGCCACCTCGCGCAACGCTTCGTCGGCATTCGGCGGATCCATTTGATAGGAGCGCCGGTCGCCGAACTGCGGCGCCGATTCCGCGGCGTCACGAAACGGGCCGTAAAAGCCGGACGCAAACTTGGCGGCGTAGGCCATGATCGGTGTCTGATCGAACCCCTCTTCATCCAGGCGTTCGCGGATGGCGCCGACGCGGCCGTCCATCATGTCGGACGGGGCGATCATGTCGGCGCCGGCCTTGGCGTGCGAGAGGGCTTCCTTAGCGAGCAGGTCGAGCGTCGAGTCGTTGTCGACGTCACCCTCGACGACCACGCCGCAGTGTCCGTGATCCGTGTACTCGCACAGACAGACGTCGGTGATGAGAACGAGGTCCGGTACCGCCGCTTTGGTAGCGCGCAACGCCTGCTGAATGATGCCTGTGTCGCTGTAGGCGCCGGAGCCGGCGCCGTCTTTCTTGTCCGGAATGCCGAACAGAATCACCGCTGGAATGCCCAGATCGCGGATCGCCCGGCACTCCTCGACGGCGCGGTCGACGGATAGCTGCGCGATCCCGGGCATGCTCTTCACCGGATTGGTGACCTGCGTGCCCGGCACGACGAACAGTGGCATGATCAGGTTATCGACGCTCAGCCGCGTCTCGCGGATCATGCGGCGGAAATTTTCGTTCTTCCGCAAGCGTCGCGGCCGATAGTCTGGAAAACCCATGGCAAGCTCCTCAATACTAGGCGGTTGGATGTTGAGCGGTAAGCGGTTGGCGGTTAGCGGTTATGGATGCCCTTAACCGCCTATCCCCTTAATCCCTTACCTCGATAGTGCTCCACAATCGCCTCGACGAACGCCGGGATCGTGTAACTCGCTGGCTGAATGTCGACGCGCAGGCCATACGACCGCGCGGTGTCCGCGGTGACCGGGCCGATGCAGCCGATTGCCGTGGGTGCGGCGAGCAGGTCGCCCGGGCCGCCGAGCGCGGCGATGAGGTTGTGGACCGTGCTTGAGCTCGTGAAGGTGACCAGGTCGGCGGCGCCGCGTTGCAACAACGCGCGCAGCTCGGCGACGTGCGTCCGCGGCAGGACGCTCGCGTAGGTGATGACCTCCTCGACGTTGGCGCCGAGCGTGCGCAGCTGAATGGGCAATACTTCGCGTGCCCCCGCGGCGCGCGGCAGCAGCACGCGCTTGCCGGCGATCCCGACCGCGGCAAGCGCCGCGATTACGCCTTCGGCACGGAATTCTTCGGCGATGCTCTCGACGCGGACGCAGTAGGCCTGCAACGCATGCGCAGTCTGCGGTCCGATGGCCGCGAAGTGGGCGCGGTGGAACGCGCGAATGTCCGCGTCGACGGTTTGCAGGCGTTCGAAAAACACGCGTACGCCGTTGGCGCTGGTAAACACCACCCAGTCGAACTCGGTGGCGCGCGTGATGGCGTTGTCGAGCGCCGCGAAGGATTCCGGGTGGACCGTTTCGATCGTGGGGAAGGGGAGCGTCTCCGCGCCCCAGGCTTCGAGGCGCTCGGCGAAGTCGGCGGCTTGCGCGCGCGGCCGGGTGATGACGATACGGCGTCCGAACAGCGGCTTGCGCTCGAACCAGTTGAGTTGCTCACGCAAGCCGACCACCGCACCGACCACGGCGAGCGCCGGCGGTTTGATGCCGCTCTGATCCGCCAACGCGGCGATGGTGGCGGCGGTGCCGACAACGGTGCGCTGCTCGGCGCGCGTGCCCCACTGGATGACGGCCACCGGCGTGTCGCCGGCCAGGCCGGCGGCGACGAGCTTCTCCATGTTGGGGCGCAGCTGCCGTTGGGTCATGAGGATGACCAGCGTGCTGCCGCTGCGCGCCAACTCGCTCCAGTGCACCGCCGGTTCGTGCTTCGTGGGATACTCGTACCCGGTGGTGAAGATAACGTTCGATGCCAGATCGCGATGGGTCAGTGGAATGCCGGCATAGGCGGGGGCGGCGATGGCGGACGAGACGCCGGGAACGATTTCGAAGTCGATCCCGGCGCCGTGCGCCACGGCGGCTTCTTCGCCGGCGCGGCCGAAGACACAAGGGTCACCGCCTTTGAGGCGCACCACCGTCTTGTCCTGCGCGGCGTATTCGATGATCAGTTGATTGATGGTTGCTTGCTCGACGCGGGCGCCGCCGCCATGCTTGCCGACGAGAATGCGCTCGCAGTCGGCGCCGGCGTAGTCGAGCAAACGCACGTTGGCCAGATAATCGTAGATGACGACATCGGCCTGCTCGAGGCAGCGCTTGCCCTTGAGGGTAAGGAGCCCCGGGTCCCCGGGGCCGGCGCCGACCAGGTAGAGCTTACCCGCCATCGCGGGCTCCGGACTGTACATCCAGCGCGCGCAGGATCTCCGCGCCGCCACGTCCGAGCAGCTCGTCCGCCAGTCCGGTCCCAAGTGCCACGGCCGTCGCCGCCGAGCCGCTGTGCTCAGCGCGCAGGACACGCGTGCCGTCGGGGTCGGCAATCAGCGCGCGCAGGGTGATGCTGTCGCCGTTCACAGTGGCGTACGCCGCGAGCGGGGTGCGACAGGAGCCGCCGACGCGCAGGAGGAAGGCACGCTCGGCGGTGACGGCGATGCGTGTCGGTGCGTCTTCGAGCACGGCGAGCAGGGCGACCGTGGCGTCGGCGCGACTTTCCAGGGCCAGGACCCCCTGGCCGATCGCGGGTACGAAGTGTTCCGGGTCGAACGCGACGCTGTCTTGCCGCGCGATGCCCAGCCGGCGTAGGCCCGCGGCGGCCAGCACGATGGCGTCGAGCTCGCCGCCATCCAGCTTACCCAGCCGGGTGTCGACATTGCCGCGTAGCGTCTGGACTTCAATGTCGCTGCGGAAGGCGCGCAGCAATGCCATGCGCCGCAGACTGCTGGTGCCGATGCGCGCGCCGCTCGGCAACTGATGGAACCCCACGTTGGCCCGTGTGATGAGCAGGTCGCGCGGGTCTTCGCGCGGCGGTGTCGCGGCGATCACCAGACCGGGAGCCAGCTCGCTCGGGACATCTTTCATCGAGTGCACGGCACAATCGATGGTGCCGGCGAGCATGGCCTCCTCGATCTCTTTGACGAAGACCCCCTTGCCGCCGAGTTGGCTCAGGGGCTGGTCGACGAAGCGGTCGCCGGTCGTCTTGATGACGACCAGCTCGATTGCCAGGTCGGGATGCCGTGCCTGCAGGCACGACTGCACCCAACGCGACTGTGCTAGCGCCAACTTGCTGCCACGGGTTCCAATGCGCAGTGTGTGGCTCAATTGTCCTCGGGTTGTTCGATGTCAAACAACTTGCGAGCGGCGGCGAGATAGAGCGCCTCTTCCTGCCGATCCTGTTGCTTGAGGTGGGTGATCGGTGCGTGCAGAATCTTGTTCACGATGGCACTGGTCATCGCGTCGAGCGCCTGGCGTTGGGCCGGCGTGATTTCCGCAAATGCAGCCAAGGTCTTCTCGAGCTCGGCCTTGCGGATGGCTTCGATCTTGTCGCGCAGCGCGACAATGGTGGGAACGGCTTCGAGGCTGGCCAGCCAGCGCCAGAACGTATCGATCTCCTCTTCGACGATAGCTTCCGCTTTCTCGGCTTCGCGTGTGCGCTCGTCGAGATTTTCGGAAGCCACACCGCCCAGATCGTCGATGTCGTACAGGTAGACGTTGTCGATGTCGTTGATGCGGGGATCGAAGTTGCGCGGCACGCTCATGTCGATGAGGAACACCGGCCGATACTTGCGCTGCCGCAGGACCTCATGAACGATCGCGGGGGTGAGGATGAATTCGTCTGCCGCGGTCGAGCCGATCACCATATCGGCCATGTGCAAGTAGTTAGGGAACTCTTCGAACGGGACGGGCGTGCCGTGGAAGTCGCGCGCCAGCTCGACGGCACGATCGAATGTCCGGTTGGTCACCAGCATGCCGTGGACGCCGTGCGCCAACAAATGCCGGGCTGCGAGCTCGCTCATCGTGCCCGCGCCGATGAGCATCGCCGTTTTGTCTTCGAGCCGATCGAAGATCTTGCACGCCAGCTCGACGGCAGCCGAGCTGACGGACACGGCCTTGCTAGCCACGCCGGTTTCCGTACGCACGCGTTTGGCGACGCTGAACGACTTGTGAAAGCAGCGATGCAACACGGTGCCCGCCGTACCCACGGTGGCGGCGCGATTGTAGAAATCCTTGAGTTGACCCAGGATCTGTGGTTCGCCAACCACCATGGAGTCGAGGCTGGCGGCGACGCGGAAGAGATGGCGCACGGCTTCGCGTCCGCGGTAGACCGACAGGTGCTCAGCCAGGCGCTCGCGCGGCAAGTGTTCGTCCACGGCCAGGAAATCAGTGAGCGCCTCAACGGCATGATCTCCGTCCGTGCTGGCGGCGATGACTTCGACGCGGTTGCAGGTCGAGAGGATCACGCCCTCCTCGATCGACGGGACAGCCAACAAGCGTTGCAGGGACCCCTCGAGGGCTCCGTTGTTGATGGCGACGTGTTCGCGGACCTCAACCGGTGCGCTGCGGTGGTTGACGCCGACGATGAGAATCTCGCGCTGCATTATCCGAACGTACCGCCGTGTTTGCCGGGGAAGATCAGGTTCACGCTGAGGAAGGTGACGATGACGACGACGAACCCGACAATGGTAAAGGTTGCTGCCTTGCGGCCGCGCCAGCCAACGGTACGGGCGTGGAGCAGCGCGGCATACAGCAGCCAGGTGATCAGCGACAACACCTGGACGGGCTCCCACGACCACAGCTCGCCCCACGTTTGCTTGGCGAGCAGCGATCCGGTGATCAGGCCGATGGTGAACAGGGCGAAGCCCCAGGTTACGAAGCGATAGTTCAGGTCATCAAGGGTTTCGAGCGAAGGCAGGCGACGAAAGAGATCGCCCTTGCGCTTGGCTTTGAGCTGACGCTCCTGCAGTAAATAAATCAGGCTTAGGCAGAAGGCGATGGCGAATACGGCGTAGCCCAGAACCGCCGGGGCGACGTGCGCCGGCAACCAGACATTCTGCAACGCATGTGGCAGCTCCGGTCCTGCTTTGTCGAAGGCGTGGGCGGATAGCGAGAAGAGAAAGGCGAGCGGTGTGACCAGGGCGCCGACCACAGACATGTTGGCCCGCCAGGCCAGGACCAGATAGAGGCCCACCATGATGCAGGCGATGAACGATAGCTCATCTTGGAAGGTGGCCAGAACTTCGTATCCCTTGAGAAAGACCTGCACGCCCAAGGAGGCGGCATGCATAGCGAAGCCGGCGGCGAGCAACGCGTGCGCGACTCGGCGCAGGGCATCGTGTCCGGTCATCACCTGCGCCATGAACGTTGCCGTGGTCAGCAGGTAGAGGGCCAGGGCGAGCGACAGCAACAGGCTACTCATGCCGGGAACTCCACGCCGAGTGTTGCCAACGATACGCCGTCTCCGACCGTCGTCGCGAGCAGGCGATCGATGTCCGCATGTTGGCCGGCGCGCAGATAGTCGATCAACGGAGAATCTACCAGGGTCCCAAAGATGCGTTGCCGCTCGGCGGCAGGCAACGCACGTTCCTTGAACGTCTCGCGCAATCGGCCGAGCAGTCGCAGGGCGACGTCGTATTCGGGTCCGAAGCTCTGCTCGAGGTCGCGGCGGATGCGGCGGGCAAGCGCGGGGCTGGTGCCACTCGTCGAGGTTGCGATCTGAAGGTCGCCGCGTTGCATGATCGAGGGCACGATGAAGCTGCAGAGCTGCGGCGTATCGACGACGTTCAGCAACACGCCCGCGGCTTCCGCCTCGCGAGCGATCTCCATCTGTGCCTGGGCATCACTGGTTGCCGCATAGACCAGGAAGAACCCCTGCAGGTCGCCGCACTGATAGCGGCGTCGGTGGTGTGTCACCCGTTGCGTCGTGGTGAGTGTAGCGAGCGCGGGGGTCAGCTCAGGGCTGATCACGGTCACCGCGGCATCCGCGTTCAGCAAAGACTCGACTTTCTGCGCCGCCACCGCACCCCCACCGATCACCAGACAGGCACGACCCGCTACCCGCAAACAGATCGGGTAGAACTTCATGGGTCGCATGCTAGCACAAGGCTGGTGCAGAGATCGACGCCACGGAGGCGGCAGAACCATGCTGATCGCAGATGGCTGATCGTTGCTCTCCTTCCGGGGCCGGCTTGCGCTCGCGGCGATCAGCGATCAGCGATCTGCCATCCGCGGCCTTCGAGGCGTCAGGCCGAAAATGAGGATCCGCACCCACAGGTGCGGCTGGCGTTGGGGTTGATGAACTTGAAGCCCGCCCCATGCAGTCCGTGGACGTAATCAATGGTCATCCCGTGCAGGTACTGCAGACTGGCGGAATCCACCAGCATGCGCACTCCATGCTGCTCGAGCACCACGTCGTCCGGCCGCGCGATGTCGTCGAATCCCAGGTTGTACTGGAAGCCTGAGCAACCACCGCCGACAACTGCAATACGCAGCGCGGCATCGGCGCGCCCTTCGCGTTGCATCGCCGCCCTCGCCATCTCTGCGGCGGCCTCCGTCAGGCTCAGCGTCGGGTCTTCCGCGGTGACTGTGCTGGTGTCGGGTGCCTGCGTTTCGATGTGCTCGGCCATGCGTTCTCTCCCTCTTGGCGAGAATCTCTCGGTCTGGCTTGAAGATTCGTTCGCCTCCTTCGTCAAGGTAGGCTAGTGAGATGGGTGTGATGAGTCAAGCGTGGCAGCGGTTGCCCAGCCGAGTTTTGCTTGAATTCCGCCGCCTCTTTCGTCTATAGAAACCGCGGTTTCCGAATGAAGATAACGCCGCGACACCTCATATGGGCCAACCTGGTCTTACTGGCGTTGGTGGCCTATTGGGGGGCATCGACGATGAGCACGGCGGTTGCCGCTAAGCTCACGCCACCTCCCGAGGTGCATTTGAGGCCAGCGCTACCCCCGATTGCTGCTCAGCCGCACCATCCCGAGTCCTACTATGCCGCGATCCCAACGCGTGACGTCTTCAACTCCGCCCATCCGACGCCAGTGGAAGTGGTGG
>CAZTDK010000291.1:0-7674 GCA_964611965.1 uncultured Binatia bacterium (SeqCode)
CGGCGATCGCCGCCTTGATCGCCGGTTGACCTTCAATTGAGGTTTTCGGGCTGAGTCGCCCAGCCGGCGCCGATCTTCATGGTCGGCATCGTGCCCCTTGTGTGTGACTCTGGGCAGACTCCTTCTTATGTCGCTCGCCGCTTGTCAAGGGCGCGCGGACGGGCTGCCAGGATCGGACGATACGTTACGCTGACGACGGGCGCTTCGCTGCAAGTGGTTAAGCGTTGCGGCAGTGGTTGTCGTGGGTCCAGCTTCCTCACTTCACCAACTCGATCTCCCCCGGCTTCCACGTCTTGTCATACCACGACTCGAGTGGGCCGTAGAGGCGGAGAATGCAGTTCCAGCCTTTGCCGGGAATAGTAGTAGGCTTCCTTGATGCGACTGCGAAAGGTAAGCGCGCGGGCCGTGGCGTTGCCCACCGCCGCCGCCTCCGTGAGGATCTTCTTCATCCGCGCGTCCGGAGCGAACGGCTTGCCTTTCTCGATGCCGATGGAAGCGAACATGCCCAGCGTTACCGGATCCAGCGACGCGTTCGGCTCTGCCTGGACGACTTCGTTGAGCTCGTTCCAATACTCGTAGTTGTTGGAGTGAATCGTGTTGTTCGGGATGCCGGAGACATTGATGAATGCGGTTGGCGGCGTCTCTTTCTTCTTTCCGAGCGGATAGATCTTCAGGGTTTTCTTGAGCGACTCCACGGCGGGTTTCGGGTCGCCATCGACCTTGAAGCCGCGCATCCGAGGCCGTGCATCCCCTTGCGCATGGCGACGAGCGAAGTGCCCGGCAGACCGGCAAGGAATGATTGCACGCCGCGCGAGAAGTCGAGATGGTCGATCACCTTCTCGACCGTGGAATCATCCGGGAAGCCGTCGGAGAACTTGAGCGTGCCCAGGCGCGTCTCGATCGAATCCGGTGTGATGAGGCCCGGAGGGATTTCCGTCGTCATCTTGAATTTCGGCGCGGTTTGCGCCGGCGCGGTAGTTGCGGCCAGGGTACAGACGAGCGCGGCGGCGAGGGGGGTCTTTGTGCGGGTGTAGTTCATTTGTGGATGGTATCGAGCGTAGCTAGCAAAAGAAAGCTGGCCTGCAGTCGCTACCACTCCGTCTTCCTCGCGGAAAAATGATTTGTGTTCTCGGCATCCGTTCCTCTGTCTCCGGCTGCTCTCTACTTTGCACAGCAAAGCCAGCAAGCGTGCGGCGGCTGGACGCCAACCCGGCTGGGTGCCGTGTAGAAGCGACGGTTGGCGATTTCATCCCAAACTGGCACAAGGCGCGAAACTTGGGTAAGGAGGAAGCGTGGGGTGCTCCCAAGGATCAGGCGTCGGCGGCGGACGCACGGGCGATACGCCCGGGAGCATCCTCGCTGTGAGGATTGATTGATATGGATCGGAATCTTGCGCTCGAGGCGGTACGGGTGACGGAAGCAGCGGCTTTGGCCGCATCTCGGCTGATGGGGCGCGGCGATATCGCCGCCACCGACCGCGCCAGCGCCGAGGCCATGCGCAAGGCGTTCCGCTCGATCGCCATCAGCGGCGCGATCGTCGTCGGCGAGGGCGAAAAGGAAGACAACGAGGTGCTCTACAACGGCGAGCGCGTCGGCAATGCCAGCGGTCCGGAGATCGACGTCGCCCTCGATCCGCTCGAAGGCGCCACCATCTGTGCCACCGGTGGCTTCAACGCCTTGTCGATCATCGCCTTCGCCGAGCCGCGCGGCTTCCTGCGCTGTCCGGCCGATACCTATATGGAGAAGATCGTCGTCGGCGCCGACGGCCGCGGCCGCATCGATCTCGACCGCTCGGCGAGCGAGAACCTGCGCGCCCTGGCGGAAGCGAAGGGCGTCTACGTCGCCGACTTGACCGTGGCGATTCTCGATCGGCCGCGGCACGAACATCTGATCACCGAGGTCCGCAAGGCGGGGGCGCGCATCAAGCTGCTCGCCGACGGTGACGTCGCCGCCGGCATCGCTACCGGCAAGCCAGACGCCGGCATCGACATGCTGCTCGGCGTCGGCGGCGCCTCGCAAGGGGTGCTCACGGCGGCCGCCATGCGTTGCAACGGCGGCGACATGCAAGCGCGCTTTACGCCGCGCAACCCGGAAGAAGCGCGCCGCATCCGCGAGGCCGGCATCCAGGACACCAACAAGAAGTACACGTTGGAGGAGATGGCGTCCGGCAGTGTCATGTTCGCCGCCACCGGCGTCACCAACGGCGATCTGTTGCGCGGCGTGCGCTTCTTCAAGGGCGGCGCCACCACCAATTCGGTCGTCATGCGCTCGCGCACCCACACCCTGCGCTTCATCGATGCGACGCACCGCTTCGATCTGAAGCCGGAATACTGAGAGAGATGACAGACAACAGACGACACACAACAGACGGGAGCGCCGCTGGGCCTGTTTTCAGCTCTCTCCGAGTCTGTTGTCTGTTCTCCCCAAGTCTGTTGTCCTCTTGAGGGCCTATGGCATACGAAAATCTCCTCGTTGAGCGTGAAGATGCGGTGATCACTGTCACCGTCAACCGAACGAAGGCACTGAACGCTCTCAACCCGGCGACGTTGTGGGAGCTGCAGCGCGTCTGCGAGGAGCTGCGTCAAGACAAGACGGCGCGCTGTGTACTGCTCACCGGCGCTGGTGACCGCGCCTTTGTTGCCGGCGCGGACATCGCGGCGATGCAGACGATGTCGGGAATCGACGGCCGCAGCTTCGCGCTCTTTGGCCAGGGGGTGATGCGCCAGCTCGAGCTGCTGCCGATCCCGGTGGTCGCGGCGGTCAACGGCTTTGCGCTGGGCGGCGGCCTGGAGCTGGCGTTGGCGTGCGACATCATTCTGGCGTCTGAGACCGCGAAGTTCGGCCAGCCGGAGATCAATCTGGGCATCATCCCGGGCTTCGGCGGCACGCAGCGCCTGGCGCGCCGCATTGGTCTGCAGGCGGCACGGCTGCTGATCTACACCGGCGACGTGGTCGGTGCGGCGGAAGCCTTGCGCCTCGGACTGGTGGCCCGCGTCATTCCGGCGGCCGACCTGCTGGCGCAGGCGAAGCAGTTGGCGGCGACCCTGGCCGCCAAGGCGCCGGTGGCGATGCAGCAGGCAAAAGCCGCCATCAACACCGGCAGCGATATCGACCTCGACGATGGCTGCCGCTACGAGGCCGAAGCGTTCGCCGTGGCGTTCGGCACCAACGATCGCGCCGAAGGCATGTCCGCCTTTCTGGAGAAGCGCCCGCCGGCGTTCAAGGGCAATTGAATGATGCCGGCGGCGTGGGAAGCGTGCTTCGCGACACCCGTCCAAGCTGAGGCGCACGTGGTCAAGGGTTTCCTCGAACAGTACGGCGTGCCCTGCATCTTGGAGAATCACACCTTCGGCGTGCAGCCGCTGACGTTCTGCGCGTTGGGTCAAGTGAAGGTGCTGGTGCCCGCGGATTGGCTGCGCGTCGCCCGCGGGTTGATCAATGGGCGGGGCGCGGCGCGCGGCACGCGCCGCCTACAATGGAGGGATGATGGCTGAGGCCAAAGAGGACTGGCTGCGCACCGCGTATCCCAAATCGACCGATCGCCTGCGGCGCTATACGACGATCTCCGATCTGGAGGTCGAGCCACTCTACGCCCCCGACGATTTGCGGACCTGGTCATACGACGACAAGCTGGGGCATCCCGGCGAGTTCCCGTTTACCCGCGGCGCCCATCCGAGCATGTACCGCGGCAAGCTGTGGACCATGCGGCAGTTCGCCGGCTTTGGCATGGCCGAGGATACCAACGAGCGCTTCAAATTCCTCCTTGCACAAGGGCAGACCGGCTTGTCGACCGCCTTCGATATGCCGACGCTGATGGGCTACGACGCCGATCATCCGCGCGCGCTCGGCGAGGTCGGCCGCGAAGGTGTCGCCGTCTCCAGCCTCGCCGACATGGAAACCCTCTTCGCCGATATCCCGCTCGACAAAGTGACGACGTCGATGACCGTGAACTGCACGGCGAGCGTGCTCCTGGCGATGTACTTTGCGGTCGCCGAATGCCGCGGCTTTCCCCTCGACCGGCTCGGCGGCACCATCCAGAACGACATGCTCAAGGAGTTCATCGCGCAGAAGGAGTGGATTTCGCCCCCGCAGCCGTCGGTGCGGGTGATTGTCGACATGATGGAGTTCTGCGCCCGCGAAGCGCCGCGCTGGAATCCGGTGTCGATCTCCGGCTACCACATCCGCGAAGCTGGCTCGACCGCGGCGCAAGAGTTGGCGTTTACGCTGGCGGACGGCATCGGTTACGTGCAAGCGGCGGTGGACCGTGGTCTGGCCGTCGACGACTTCGCCTCGCGCCTGTCGTTCTTCTTCAATCTGCACAACGACTTCCTCGAAGAAATCGCCAAGCTGCGGGCGGCGCGCCGGATGTGGGCGAAGATCATGCGCGAGCGCTTCGGTGCCACGCAGCAGCGCTCGTGGCTGCTGCGCACGCATACACAGACCGCCGGCTGCAGCCTGACGGCGCAGCAGCCGCTGAACAATGTCGTCCGCGTCGCCATCCAGGCACTGGCCGGCGTTCTCGGCGGCACCCAGTCGCTGCACACCAACTCCATGGACGAAACCCTGGCGCTGCCGAGCGAGCAAGCGGTGCTGGTGGCGCTGCGCACCCAACAGATCATTGCCGACGAGACCGGCGTCACCAACTTCGTCGACCCGCTCGGCGGCAGCTACGCGGTGGAGGCGCTCACCGACCGGCTCGAGACGGAAGCCTTCGACTACATCCGGCGCATTGATGAGATGGGCGGGATCATCCGCGCCATCGAGCTGGGCTTCCCGCAGAAGGAGATCGCCGAGGCGGCCTATCGCTTCCAACAGCAGTTCGACCAGGGCGAGAAGGTCATGGTGGGCGTCAACAAGTATCAAATGGAGAACGAGCCGCCCCTGGAGATCCTGCGCATCAGCCCGGATGTCGAACGCACGCAAGCGCGCCGCGTCCATGAACGCAAGCAAGCGCGTAATGCGGCGCAGGTGCGCACGGCGCTCGCCGCGGTCAAGCAAGCGGCACAGGGCGACGCCAACCTCATGCCACCGATCATCGCCGCCGTGAAACACGAATGTACCGTGGGCGAGATCTCCGACATCTTCCGCGACGTCTTCGGGGTGTATCGGGATCCGGCGTGGATCTGAGGAAGAAGACAACAGACGACTGGCAATAGGCAACGGATGACGCGCGTGACGACCAACGACCGATTTGAAGCTGCGGAGGCCTGCGCGGCGTCCCTGTCTGTTGTCTATGCGTCTGTTGTCTGTTGTCCGTCTTCTCCGCAGAGTGATTGCCGTGTCTAGCCGCCCCCTACGCATCCTTGTCGCCAAGCCCGGGCTCGACGGCCACGATCGCGGCGCCAAGATAATTGCGCGGGCGTTGCGCGACGCCGGGTTCGAGGTCATCTACACCGGATTGCACCAGACGCCCGAGATGATTGCCGAGGCGGCGGCGCAAGAGGACGTCGACGCCATCGGCTTGAGCCTGTTGTCGGGTGCGCACATGACGTTGTTCCCGGCGGTGATTGCGCAGCTGCATCAACGTGGCGTCGATGACGTGGTCATCTTCGGCGGTGGAATCTTTCCCGTCGAAGATATCGCCGAGCTCAAGCAGCAAGGCGTCAAGGCGATCTTCACTCCCGGCGCGACGACGCAAGAGATCATCGAGTGGGTGCGTGCGAACGTCAAACCAAGAGAGCAGTGACGAGTGGCGAGTGACAAGTGACGAGCGGGTAGGGTGGTTCACCACCCACAGTTGTCCTGGTATCGGCGAAGAACCGGTGGGCCGTGCCCACCCTACGGCTACTCCTCCCCACTCATCACTCGTCACTCATCTGAGGTACCCTTGACTCAGCACTCAGGACTCAGCACTCAGGACTGATTCGATGGAACGCCGTCCTGTCATCATCATTGGCTCCGGTCCGGCCGGTAGCGCCAGCGCGTTGTTCCTGCAGGCGCAGCAGCCGGCGCTGGCCCGCGAGGTGTTGATTCTCGAAAAGACGCGGCATCCGCGGCCGAAAGTCTGTGCCGGCGGATTGATCCCACATGCGTTGCACTGCTTGCGCGAGCTTGGTGTGCCGCTGCGCGTGCCGAACGCGGTGGTGAACCGGGCCACCGTCGAGGTGCCGGGACGGACGGTCGCATACGAATCCGCTGAGCTCTGCCGCGTCGTGCGCCGTGACGAGTTCGATCAATCGCTGGTCGAGGCGTGCAAGCAGCGTGGCGTGGATGTGCGCGAGGACGAGAAGGTGATTGCCTTCGAACGCGATGCGCAGGGCGTACGCATCGAGACCGAGCGCGGCAGCTACCACGCGCGCGTCGTCATCGGCGCCGACGGGTCGGGCAGCCTGGTGCGGCGGCAGCTGGTGAACGTGGGTCGCGACTGTGTGGGCAAGGCGGTAATGTGTGACGTGCCGGTGGCCGGCATCGATTGGAGCGGCTTCCACCGCGAGCGCTACGAGTTCATCTTCACCGCGGTTCCAAAAGGGCTGCGCGGGTATGCATGGGCGTTCCCGTGTCTGATCAACGGTGCGCCGCACGCCAACATCGGCGTCTATGCCGTCGATGCGCGCGGCAACGGCCCGTTGCTCCACCGCTTGCTGCGCGAGCATCTCGAACGCCTGCGTGCTCCGGAGGTCCCGCTGAAGTCTTTTCCCATCCGTTGGTACGGCGCCGGCGTCCGCATCGCGACACCGCACGTGCTGCTGGCGGGCGACGCTGCCGGGGTGGACGCGTTGATGGGGGAAGGGATCTCCTACGCGCTCGAATACGGTCGCCGCGCCGCCGCTGCCGCCGCCGAGGCCCTGTCCACGGGCGATTTTGATTTTGCGCGATACGAGCTGGGCGATTCGTGGATGGGCAAGAAGCTCCGCCGTCTCGAGATGGCGACGCGGCTGTTCTACGGCCGCACCTGGCCGTTGTGGTTCGCCATCGCGTCGCGCAGCCCGCAAGCACGCGAGATCGGTATCCGCTGGTACAACGGCATCGACAATTGGGACCGTCGTCGCGGACGCGAAGCGCTGCGGGCCTGGTGGCGTGGCGACATGAGGCGCGAAGTGGCGGAGCACATGCCGCTCTAGGGCCTGCTGGAGCCCATGGACACAGCGATGAGCGGACGGCGCACCGCTGCCTTCTTCGACATCGACCACACGTTGATCGGCGCCGATTCCGGCATTTTGTTTGTCCGGTATCTCATCGGCCGCGGCGCGATGCGCTGGCGTGATCTGTTGGGGCCGGCGTACTACACGGTGCTCTATCGGCTGAACTGGCTGGACATCAACGCGGTGTATCGGCGCTATCAGCGCTGGGTGCGCGGCCGCTCGCACGCGGAAATGGAACAGGTTTGCCAGGAATGGTACGCCGCCTGCGTGCGTCCGGTGATCTATCCGAAAATGGTTTCGGCGATCGACGAGCATCGCCGCGCCGGGCATGTGGTGGCCATCCTCTCCAGCGCGACGGCGTACGTCGCCGAGCCGCTGGCGCGCGAGTTGGGGATCGAGCACGTGCTGGTGAATCGGCTGATCGTGAAGGACGGACAGCTGACCGGCGATGCGGTGCTGCCGTTGTGTTGGGGGGCGGGCAAAACCCACTGGGCGCAGCGTTTCGCCGAGGAACACGGGATCGATCTGCAGCAGAGCTACTTCTACAGCGATGCGATCTCCGACCTGCCGATGCTCGAAATGGTTGGCCAGC
>CAZTDK010000292.1:0-7670 GCA_964611965.1 uncultured Binatia bacterium (SeqCode)
GCGCGGCGGACTGCCGCATGGGCGAGCCCGACTCCGCGGCGGAGCAAAACTACGGGGATGCCGGTGCGGCCGTTGCGCTCGGCAGCGCCGGGGTCGTTGCCGAGTTGCTCGGGTCCTGCAGCGTGAGCGAAGAGTTCCACGGCACCTGGCGCACCGAAGATCAGGACTACCTGCATCAGTTCCCCGGTGCCTTCGAGACGAAGTTCGGGTACGCACGTTTCCTCAGCCCGGCCATCAAAGGCGTCCTGCAGCAAACCGGCACGGCACCGGCGGCTGTCACCACCGCGATCCTCGCGGCGCCGAATCCGCGCGCCGTCGCCGGCGTTGCCAAGGCGATGGGGCTCGATTCCAAAAAGCAGGTGCAGGATACTTTGTGGACCGTGCTCGGCGACACCGGCACCGCGCAGCCGCTTCTGCTGCTCGCCGGTGCGCTCGAACGTGCCAAGCCGGGCGACATCATGCTCCTAGCGAGCTACGGTGACGGCGCTGACGCGCTCGTTTTCCGCGCCACCGATGCCATCGCCAACTACCGCACGGCGCGCAGCGTGTTCTCGCAAATCGAGGTGAAACGCTTGCTCCCGTCGTATGGCAAGTACGCGCGCTTCCGCAAGCTGATTCGCAAAGCGCCGGCGGGGAGTGATGTCTCGACGCCGGTCGTGCTCTACCGCGACCAGAAGACGATCCTGCCGCTGTATGGCGCCACCTGCCCGCTGTGTCAGGCCGTGCAGTTTCCCAAGCACCGCGTGTGCGTCGAGTGCGGCTATCGCGACGGGCTTCGCGACACGAAACTGTCGCGCCGCGGTACGGTGTTCACCTTCACCAACGACTACATCCTCGATTCGCCCGACTCGCCCGTGGCTCACGCGGTCGTGGATCTAGACGGCGGCGGCCGCATCTACCTGCAGGTGACCGACTGCGAGACGGAACGCGTGCAGATCGACATGCCGGTGGAGCTGACCTTCCGGAAATCCCATGAAGGATTTGGGATGAACAACTATTTTTGGAAGGCCCGGCCGGCGGGATGAGCAGGGGCATTGGGTAAGGGCAGGGGCGGCGGTTACGTTTTACCGCTCAGAGGGCCGAGGCTATACGGACCGCTGATTCGTGAGACTTGAACGCAACTAGGGGAGGAAGAATGGATTTCGGATTCAGTGAAGAACAAGAGATGCTGCGGCAGAGCGCGCGGCAGTTTCTCGAAGCCGAGTGCTCGATGGCCTACGTCCGCAAGATGATGGACGACGATACGGGCTATTCCGCGGAGCAGTGGAAGAAGATGGCCGACCTCGGATGGACCGGCCTGATCTTTCCGGAGGCGCACGGCGGCGCTGGACTCAACATGGTCGATATGGTGGTGGTGCTCGAGGAGATGGGCCGCGTCGTGATGCCGGGACCATTCTTTGCCACCGCGCTGCTCGGCGGTCTGGCGATTGACCTCGGTGGTTCGGCGGCACAAAAGGCGAAGTACCTTCCCGGCATTTGCGCCGGGACATTGAAGGCCACGCTGGCGCAGGTGGAAGAGAGCGGCCGCTGGGATGCTGAAGGAATCATGCTGCCGGCGAAGAAGGACGGGACGACCTACACGCTCTCGGGGACGAAGTTGTTCGCCCACGACGCGCACAATGCCGATTTGCTCATCGTGCCGGCGCGTACCAAGGGCAAAGGCACCCGCGGCATCACCCTGTTCCTCGTCGATGCCAAACAGCAGGGCGTGAAGGTCACGCTACTCAAGACGATGGATCAGACCCGTAAGCTGTGCGAGGTCACGCTTGAGAATGTGCAGATCGGCAAGGATGGCATTCTCGGCAAGGCGGACCAGGGTTGGGCATTGCTCGATCGCCTCATCGATCGCGCCAAGGTCGCGCTGTGTGCCGAGATGTGTGGCGGCGCCCAGAAGGTGCTCGAGATGAGCGTTGAGTATGCCAAGGTGCGCGAGCAGTTCGGCAAGCCCATCGGCAGCTTCCAGGCGATCCAACACAAGTGTGCCAACATGATGGTGCAGGTTGAGAGCGCCAAGTCGGCAACGTACTATGCGGCCTGGGCGGTGGCCAACGACGTGCCGGAGGCGCACCTCGCGGCGTGCATGGCGAAGGCCTATTGCTCCGACGCCTATCGCATGGTGAGCGGCGAAGGCATCCAGATCCACGGCGGTATCGGCTTCACGTGGGAGCATGACATGCACCTGTACTTCAAGCGCGCCAAGGGCTCCGAGGTGACCTTCGGCGATGCGACATGGAATCGCGAGCTGGTGGCACAGGAAGTGTTGGACAAGCCGGAAGCGGAAACAGCTGTCGGGTGAAGAGAAGGGCGGTTAAGCGGTTAGGCGGTTGGCGGTTAGGTGATGAGCTGAAGCCCCATAACCGCCAACCGCCTAACCGCTTTTCCTACAATCAGTTGAGGGAGGTATACCAATGGCTGCGCGCAAGAAGCTGTATTTCGAAGACGTCAAGGAAGGCGATGAGGTTCCCGCATTCGTGGTGGAGAACCTGACGCGGACGGATCTGGTGAAGTACGCCGGTGCGTCCGGCGATTTCAACCCGATGCACCATGATCAAACGTTCGCCGAAAAGGCGGGCCTGCCGACGGTGTTCTCGCACGGCATGTTGAACGCGGGCTTTGCCAGCAAATGTGTGACCGACTACGTCGGGCGCGAGAACCTGCGCAAGTTCAAGGTGCGCTTCGCGACCCGCGTCTGGCCGGGCGACACGATCACGTGCAAGGGCACGGTGACGAAGAAGTACGAGGCGAACGGCAAGCGCGTAATCGAAGGCGATCTCGTGGCAACCAATCAGAAGGGCGAGACCGCGATCTCCGGGAGCTTCAGCGCGGAGCTGCCGTTGCGCGGCTAAGGCCTGCGGCGTTTCCAAGGATGCCGACGGGAGCCTTCGAGCGTAGCGCAGGCATTGCGCCGCCGCGGTCCTCTGTCGGCATCGAACGCACGGGAGGGTAGAAGCATGCTCGATCTGCGCCGCGAGGGAGATGTGTATATCCTCACCATGCAAGCGGGCGAGAATCGCTTCAATCGTCCGTTCCTTGAGGCGCTGAACGCCGCGCTCGACGCTATCGAGCGCTCCAGTGGGCCGGCGGCGCTGGTGACCACCGGCACCGAGAAGTTCTACTCGAACGGACTCGATCTCGACTGGCTGTCGGCGGCAGGTCAGCACGAAGGCGGCGGGTTTATTGACGACGTGATGCGGTTGCTCAGCCGTGTGCTCGCGTTTCCGCTGCCCACGGTGGCTGCCATCAACGGACACGCGTTTGCCGCCGGCGGCATGCTGGCACTGGCGCACGACTTCCGCGTCATGCGCGCCGATCGCGGGTTCTTCTGCTTGCCGGAAGTGGACATCCAACTCCCCTTGCAGCCTGGGATGACGGCATTGATCAAGAGTCGCTTGTCGCCGGCGACGGCGCGTGACGCGATTCTTACCGGCGCGCGCTTCGGCGGTGGCGCAGCGGCGCAGCGTGGTATCGTCGATGACGCCGTCGCCGTGGAGGACGTCCTGCCCTGCGCCGTCGCGCGCGCCGCGAGCTTGGCGGGAAAGGACCGCGCGATTTACGGTACGCTCAAGCGTGGACTGTACGCGGACGTCCTTACGGCACTGACCGGCGGCGCCGCGTAGCCGGTCGTCCGGTTCGGTATCACTCTGCGCCCCGGCCACCGCCCCTTTGCGTGTCGCGTAGCGTGGGCGCAGACTGCTCGCGTATGGAGCGCGTTCCCGAACCCGAGCTCATGCTCGATCCCGAGCAGGTCGAGGCCTACGCCAGGGCCGACTTCGCGGCGCCGCACGGGCAGTTCATCGAGCTGTTGCGGGCGCGGCTGGGACCGCTGCCGGAGCGCGGCGTCGCGCTCGACCTCGGCTGCGGTCCCGGCGATATCGCGTTCCGCTTCCTGCGTGCCCATCCGCAATGGCGCGTTGACGCCCTCGACGGCTCGCCAACGATGATCGCGATGGCGCGGGCGCAGGCAGCGGCGGCCGGGCTGCGGGATTCGATCGAGTTCTTCGAATCCGTACTCCCTGCAGGCGCCCCGGCGCGGCATTCCTACGATCTGATCTTCTCCAACAGCCTGCTGCACCATCTCGCGGAGCCTGCCGTCTTGTGGTCGAGCATCCGCCGGTGGTCCGGGCTGGCCTCCGCGGTCTTCGTCATGGATCTGATGCGCCCCGCCAGCGCCGCCGATGCCCGCGCACTGACCGACCGCTACGCGGCCGGCGAGCCGCAGGTGTTGCGCCGCGACTTCTACCGCTCGCTGCTGGCGGCGTACCGTCCCGGCGAGGTCGCTGCACAGCTCGCGACCGCCGCGCTCGAGCATCTTGCGATCGAGGTGGTCTCGGATCGGCACTTCATCGTGTGGGGGCGGTGAGCTTGTCCATCTCGAACCGAGAGTTGGTTCCCACCGCTACTGGTTCAAGACGCCGCCGCACCCGCGCCATGCTCGCCGCGGAGCAAGGGTACGGCATGCTCATACAAGCCCCACCCCGTTTCTGCTCCCCACTCGAAACGGGCGACGCCAAAGGTCACCCGCACGTAGCCGCCACGGCCGGTCGGCCGCAGGATCGGCATGCGCGACCACGGCTGCGCCCGCAATGCCGGCTGCCCCGCACTGATGCGTTCGAAACGCTGCGGCGTGTACAGGTCCCCGTCCAGCGACACCACAACCGGCGCCGGTTCGAGTACCTGCATTCCCTCGCGTGCGAAGGACAACGCCATGGACCGCTCCGCTTCGTCCGTGCTGCGCAGCAGCAACCCGCGGCCGTCGCCGAAATCGGCAGCCAGCATTGTCTGTCGGCGCGATCCCGTTGCCCGGAGACCACCGGCGTTGGCGAACGCGCCGGTACTGATACGGCGATGCTCATCCGCAATGCGCAGCGTGCCGTCGACGCTACCGAACTGCATGGCGTTGCCGGCGTGCATCGGCGCGAAGACCAACTCGACATCGGCGTCGACGAGCTCCGATTGCGCCAACGCGGCCTCGAGGTCGAGATAGACGCGTGCATCCTCGAGCCGGAGCAGCGCGCCGTGAAAGCGCAGCCGCGTGCATCCGTTCTCGACCCGAAATTCCAGCGGGGCGACCTGGCCGCCGCCGACGTGCTCACCGGTGAACAGGGCGATGCGTTGGTGGCCCAAGAACAACAAGAGCCGCCCGCCGGTCACGGCAGGTCCCATGGGCCCGAGGCCTGCGAACAGACCAACGTCGGCGGCTGGATCGTAGAACTGCAGGGCGGCGGCGACAGGATTGTCAATGTTCGGTTCCGGCTGGTCAGTGCTGAGTGCGGAGTCCTGAGTCGTGAGAGGCTTGCCCAGGCGGCTCGTTGCAGGCTCTGAGAAGCTGGCGGTAATCGCCTCGACGAGACGGTCACGCCAGGTGCCGGGCCAGCGCAGCGGGATGCCGAGCTCGAGCTGCAGTGCGTTGAGACGGCCGGCGCGGGCCCAGTCCGCGAGGCGCTGCGCGGCCGCATGGTCCGCCGCGCGTGAAGTGAAGAGTTGGAGGAGATTGTTGCGGTGGCTGGCCGGATACCGTTCACCGATCGAGACACCGATGCCAGTCGCGGCAGCGGCGGCCCGGAGCGGCTCGAGACGCTGTTGCAGGTAGGTGTCCGCGACGGTGAGCGCCGCACCGTCGGGAAGGTGCAGCCCGGTGGCGGTCTCGACCGCGCCGATCCCGAGGTCGCACTTCGGCTGGCCGACGTTCCACCCGTGGATAAACAGCACCTCGGCCACCGGGTGGCGAACGAGGATGGCTTCGATCTGTCGCACCAGCAGCTCCAGGAACCATGGCGCGCAGCGCAGCACCTGCGAGGTGCGATTGAGATCCAGGGAATTGCGGTCTTGTGCGTGGTTGATGACGGTGGCGGCATCCAAGCGTGCCGCCAGCAGCGCCGTGAGCTCCGCGGTGTAGACGTCGTTGACGCGCAGGCGTGGCGGCGGTGCCGTCGCATCGACCGCGGGCCGCCGTCCGCCGTGCGGCGCCACCAGCAGCAGCGCGCTGTTGCCACGCGTCGACGAACACCAGGCCGGAACGGACATCGCCGCAAGAATAGGGGGAGAAGAGACGACAGACAACAGAATAACAGTGCGTGTGGCACGTGGCACGTGGCGCGTTGCCAGAATATGCGTTTGGCGACGAGCCACGTGCCACACGCCACGAGCGTCACCGCCTGTGCTACAAGCGTGACGAGGAGGTGCGGCATCATGAGCAGTGTGCGTGTGGGATTCATCGGGCTCGGCATCATGGGACGGCCGATGGCGAGCAACCTCTTGAAAGCCGGCTTCGGTGTGGTTGCGCACTCGCGCACGCACAGCAAGGTTGAGGCGTTGGTCGCGCTCGGAGCTGAGGCCGGGACCTCGGCTCGCGACGTGGCTGGCCGTTGTGACGTCGTGATCACCATGGTGCCCGACACCCCTGATGTCCAGCTGGTCATGCTCGGTCCCGACGGGGTGATCGAGGGGGCCCACGACGGGCTCATTGCCATCGACATGAGCACGATCTCGCCCACCGCCACCCGCGAGATTGCCGCCGCACTGGCAACCAGGGGCGTGCGCATGCTGGACGCGCCAGTGTCCGGCGGCGAGGCGGGCGCCATCGCCGGCAGCTTATCGATCATGGTCGGTGGTGACGAGGCGGTCTTCACCCGGTGCCAGCCGGTGTTTGCCGCGATGGGCACGCGGGTCACGTACATTGGGCCGCAGGGCCACGGGCAAATCACCAAGCTGTGCAATCAGGTCGTCGGCGTGCTCACGCTGGAGGCGGTCGCTGAGGGCTTGACGCTGGCCACCAAAGCGGGTGTCGACGTGCGCCGAGTGATCGACGCCATCTCCGGCGGCGCCGCCGATTCGTGGATGCTGCGCAATCAAGCGCCGCGCATGGTACAGCGCGATTTCGCCCCGGGATTCTTCATTCATCTGCAGCAGAAGGACCTACGGCTGGTGATGGAGTTGGCCGGCACGCTCAGCGCGCCGCTGCCGGGAGCGGCGCTGGTGCATCAGCTCTTCAGCGCCGTGGAAGCCACCGGCGGTGCTGCGCTGGGCACCCAAGCGCTGGTCCTGGCGTTGGAGCGCTTGGCGGGGCTTGAGTCACAGATGCAACAGATTTCTGGAACCACGAAGGTCACGAAGGCCACGAAGAAGGACTAAGATAGAAACCGAGGAGAGGTGCCTGTGTGACCTTCGTGCTCTTCGTGGTTGAAGTCCGCGGTGCTGTGCTCAAGCGTGAATCGCCGGCCGACGCTGTGCCCACGGCTGCGCGGCTTCGAGTTGTGCGGCGACACGGAGGAGTAGATCCTCGCGCCCGTAGGCGGCGACCAGCTGCGTGCCGATCGGCAAGTGCGGCGCGCTCCAATGCAGCGGCAGCGAGATCGCCGGTTGCCCGGTAATGTTGAACGGCGCGGTAAAGGTGCTGAACGGCGCGGCACGCAAGACGCCGGCCAGCGCGTTGTCGGCGGTGGTCGCGAAGGATCCGAGCGGCGGTGGCGGCTCCGCGGCGGTGGGGCTGAGCAGCAGATCGAAGCCGTCGCTCCACCACGCTGCAATGCGGCGCGTTTGCGCGTGCGCGCACTCCAAGGCGCGCAGGTATTCGAGGGTGGGGATTTGCCTGGCCAACTCGCTCACCGCCCACGTGCCGGCCTCGACGTCAGCGGGGCCAATCCGCCGCCCGGTCTTCGTCCCCCAGGCTT
>CAZTDK010000293.1:0-7664 GCA_964611965.1 uncultured Binatia bacterium (SeqCode)
AAAAGCCATGCGTGTCCGTCCTCTCTTGCCACCCTAGATCTAAAACGCCTGTCGCCGTTTCGACGACGGCAACAGCCCCATCATCTCGCGGTACTTGGCGACGGTGCGTCGCGCGATGCCGACGTGCTCCGTCGCCAGCATTTTGGCAATATGCTGATCGCTGAGCGGATGTTTCGGGTCCTCACCGGCGACGATCTCGCGGATGCGTTCCTTCACACTTTCCGCGGACACCTCGTCCCCGTCTTCGCGCTGCAGGCTGGAGGTGAAAAAGAACTTCAGCTCCACCGTGCCTTGCGGGGTATGGACGTACTTATTGGCGGTGGCGCGGCTGACGGTGGACTCGTGCATCCCGATGTCCATGGCCACGTCCTTCAGCACCAGCGGTTTGAGGTGCGAAATCCCGTGTTCGAAGAACTCGCGCTGAAAACGGACGATGCTCTGCGTCACCAGGTACAGGGTTCGCTGACGTTGCTGAATGCTCTTGATGAGCCATGCGGCCGCCCGCATCTTCTCCTGGACATACCGTTTGGCGTCGCCGGTGGCGGTCTCGCCGAGCACACGGCGGTAGAAGTTGCTCACGCGCAGGCGCGGCAAGCCGTCGTCGTTCAACGTGACGACCCATTCGTCGCCGATCTTTTGCACGAAGACATCCGGCGTAATGTAGCGGATATCGCCCTCGCCGAAGTTGCGGCCCGGCTTGGGTTCCAGCGTCGCGATGTAATGGGCCGCGTCGACGACCTCCTCGATGGGGCAGCCGAGCTCCTTGACGATCTTGTCGTACCGTTTGCTTTCGAGCAGCGCCAAATGGTCGCACACAATCCGCGCCGCCACTGAATCTTCTTTGCCGACGGCGCGAATCTGCAGCAGCAGGCACTCGCGCAGGTCGCGCGCGCCGACGCCGGGAGGATCGAGGGCTTGCAGACGGCGCACCGCTTCTTCGACAACGTCGAAGTCCTGTCGGGTCTGGAAGGCGACGTCTTCGATGTCTACCTGCAGGTACCCGTCCTTGTCCATGTTGCCGATGAGCAAGGCCGCCACCGATTCCTGCACCGGGTCCATCCCGGTCATGCGCAGCTGCCAGATCAGGTGTTCGGTGAGCGACGTCGAGCGCACCAGGGTGTTCTCGATCGGTGGCCGTTTCTCGTCGTCGTAGTCGGCGGGGGTCGCCGACGACCCGTGCCAGTCGTTGCTGTAGTTATCGAGGTATTCCTTCCAGTCGATCTCCCCCATGCGTTCGTTGGGATCGACCTCGGTGGTGGTCTCGCGCTGTTCCGGCGCCTCCGGCCATTCGTCGGCGCCGTCACCGGCGGTGACCGCCGCCTCGTCGGTGCGGGGCTGCTCTTCGTCCTGCACCGGCTCGATGTCGTCTTCGAGCACCGGGTTCTCGGCCATTTCCTCGTCGATCAAGGTTTCGAGCTCGGCACGGGAGACCTGGAGGATCTTGATCGCTTGCCGCAGCTGCGGCGTCATCACCAGCTGCTGGCTGAGTTTCTGGTAGAGTTTGGTTTCGAGTGCCATGGGTCTACAACGTGAAACGTTCTCCTAGGTAGAGCTCACGCGCGCGCCGGCTTCCCGCAATGGCCTGCGGAGTGCCCTCTTCGATGACCGCACCATCATTCAGGATGTAGGCCCGGTCGCAGATGCCGAGGGTTTCACGCACGTTGTGATCGGTGATCAAGATGCCAATTCTCCGTTCCTTCAATTGCGCCACAATGCTCTGGATTTCTAGAATAGCAAGTGGATCGATTCCTGCAAAAGGTTCGTCGAGGAGCATGAAGGTCGGCGCGGTCACCAGCGCCCGGGTGATTTCGACGCGCCGGCGCTCGCCGCCCGAGAGCGCATAGGCGGGGCTCTTCGCCAAGTGCGCGATGCTCAGCTCCGCAAGCAGCTCGGTGAGCCGTTCGCGGCGCTCCTCGCGCGTCAACGGCAAGGTTTCGAGAATCGCCAGGATATTTTGCTCCACCGTCAGCTTGCGAAAGACCGAGGGTTCCTGCGGCAGATAGCTGATCCCCTTGCGGGCCCGGATGTACATCGGATCCTTGGTGACCTCGGCGCCGTTGAGCTGCACGCGGCCACGGTCGGGGCGGATGAGACCGACGATGGCGTAGAAGGTCGTGGTCTTGCCCGCGCCGTTGGCGCCGAGCAAGCCGACGACTTCTCCGGCATGGACTTCGAGCGAGACGCTGCGCAGAATCTCCCGGCCGCCGAGTCGCTTGCACAAATCTTCCGCGCGCAGCTCGCCGTGCGGTGCGCCGCCGCTGTGGCTCATGGCGCGTGATCGCCGAGACCAGGGGTGCCATTTTTGGGCGGATGCAAGATGGTCTTCACGCGGCCCTTGACCTCGCTGCGTTCCTCGTCAAGGTACACGGTAACCGTCTCGCCACTGACCTGATTGAGATCATCGTGCAACACCGGATTGTCAGTGAGTACCACCGTCCGGGTTGTCTGATCGAACACGGCGCGGCCGGCGGTAGCCCAGCGCGTTCCCTTTGAGAGGTGCACCTCCCCACTGGCGACGACCTCCTTCAAACGGCTGTCGGCCTGATCGTCCAGCGCCACCGTGAGCGTCTTGCTTTCCAACTTCATGTCCCCCTGCGTGACCACGACGGTGCCGGTATAGGTAAGCACGTGCGTGCGGTTGTCGAACACCAGCGATTCGGAGGTGACCGCAATCGGTTCATGGCTGGAGCCGAGTGCCATCGAACCGAGCAGCGGGTCGGTCCGCGGCGCGCTCTGGGCGGCGGCGGGCGCGCGCGACGCGGCGCGCGCTTCATCCGTCGCGCCGGCGCGCGCCGCCGCGGTGACGGCGATCACCAGCAGCAGGACGCATGCATCAGAGCGGTGCGTCGGGGCCTCCTTGGGGGTGCATGAGCGCCGGCTGGATGTGCATCGACACCTGGTGATGCAGCATCAAACGCTGCGCCTGGACATCGACCTCCATGCCGGTACCCTGCAACTCCACCGCCCGCCCGGAAATCGCCACAGCCCCCGGCGCCGAGATGATCCCATCCTGGTTGTCATAATCGGCACTGGCCACGCGCACCACATACTCGTCAACCTTGACTTCGACATCATTCTTGAGTGTCACGCTGGATACATCATGGCCGGCGAGCAAGATGCGGCCTTCGTCGCCCTTGAGACTGACGACGCGCCCGTCTTTGAGAAACCACTGGAGCATGGCGCGACGGATGACCACCGTCTTCTCGTCGTCGAAATACTGGGCGTCCTCGGCGGAGACTTCCCAGACCTTGCGACCGTCCTGGACCTTGACGCGGCGGAAGTCCTGAATGTGCTGCGACACGCCAGGCAGATATTCCAATCCTTTGGCGATCACGTCCTGCTTGTGCTGTTGCCACAGGCTGCGTCCCACCAACCCGACAACGCTGCCGAGCAAGAGGATGACGATGACAATGACGCTTCGACGCAGGCGTGTTCTCATGGAAAAACCGGACGGCGAGTTGACTCGCGGAGGGGAACGATACCATCCACAAATCGGCGAGTAAAGGTAACCGGCCGGCACCGAGGCGCAGTGAGCCGCCACTTTTTTTGTCCACCCTTTCTTGTTGCACCGGTGCGCTTGCACATGCTATGAGGGCGCCGCGTTTCGAGGTGAAAGGCACGAGTGGTCAAGGTACAACGACAGCGCAGCGAGGCGTGCGCCCTCCAGCTTGAACGGTACGGCCTTTCCTATCGGCTTTCCCTGAGACAAATGGTCTGACGAGAAAGGGGGGACAGCACATGGTCCAAGGCACCGTCAAGTGGTTCAACGGGCAAAAGGGATACGGCTTCATCACGAAGGACGATGGCCAGGACGTCTTCGTCCACTACTCGGCCATCAACGGCCAAGGCTTCAAATCCTTGGAAGAAGGGCAGCGTGTCGAGTTCGAGATCACGCAAGGGCCGAAGGGATTGCAAGCCGCGAACGTTTCGAAGGTCTGATTGCCAGCTTCCATATGGCGGTCAGCGGTCAGCCAGACAAGCTGATTGCTGACCGCAGGACGCAGTCCCGCGGCGCGCCGCGGAATCCCTTGCCGGGACGCCGCACCGCACATGAATAGGCTGAGCTTGCGATGACCGGGCTGCAGATCGCCGCATGGGGCGTCCACTTCTACACCGCCTTCGGGGCCGTCCTTGGCTTCCTGGCACTGGACGCGACCGCCAACAGCCACTACGGGTTGGCGTTCATCTGGCTCACGGTAGCGACGTTCATTGACTGCACCGACGGCACGCTGGCGCGCCGTGTCGGCGTCAAGCAGGTATTGCCGAACTTCGACGGCGCGCGCCTGGACGACATCGTCGATTATCTGAACTACGTCCTTGTGCCGGTGGTGCTGGCCTACCACGCCGAGTTGCTTCCGCACGGTACGACTGGATTGATCGTCGCCGCGCTGCCTTTGCTGGCAAGCGCCTACGGCTTTTGCCAGCTCGACGCCAAGACCGAGGACAACTTCTTTCAGGGCTTCCCCTCGTATTGGAACGTCGTCATCTTCTATTGCTACACGCTAGGCACGCCGCGCTGGTTCAATATCGCGGCGCTGATCGTCTTCTCCATCCTGGTGTTCGTGCCGATCGGCTATGTCTATGCCAGCAAGAATCGCTCGGCACAGCGCACCACCTACGTCCTCGGCGGCCTGTGGGGCGTGTGCATGGTGGTGCTGCTGGCGCAGTTTCCGGCGCCGTCGCGAACGCTGGCGTGGGTCTCGTTGTTCTTTCCGATCTACTACATGGCGTTGTCGCTGCACCTGCATTTCCGGCGCACGTGAGCAGCGGACGGCGCGCGTCGCAGACACCATGGGTCACAGCACCGTTGCCAGCGTCTTTGATCGCTCGGCGCAGATCTACGAACGCTCGCGGCGCCAGCTGGTTCCGTGCTTCGACGACTTCTACGCGACGGTGCTCGAGCTGCTGCCCTTTGACGCCGCCGCCGCAGTGCGGGTGCTTGACCTCGGCGCCGGGACCGGGCTGCTGTCATTCTTCATTGCCGAGCGTTTTCCCGGGGCACGACTCACGCTGGTCGACATCTCGGAACCGATGCTGGCGCAGGCGCGCGACCGGTTTGCGTCGACTCCGGAGCGCGTTGAGTGTCTGGTCGCCGATTATTCCAGCGTGCCATTGCCGGGGCCGTTCGACGCCGTCGTCTCCGCGCTGTCCATCCATCATCTCGCCGACGCCCAGAAGGCCGGGCTCTTCGCGCGGGTATTCGCGAGCTTGGTCCCGGGCGGCAGGTTCGTCAATGCGGACCAGGTGTTGGGACCGACCCCGCGGCTCGAGCAACACTATCAGGACACGTGGCTCCGCCAGGCGCGCGAGCGCGCGGTCTCCGCGGCCGACCTGAGTGCAGCGCTGGAGCGCATGCGGGAAGACCGCACCGCCCCGCTTGCCGATCAGCTCGCGTGGCTGCGCGCCGCCGGATTCGACGACGTCGATTGCTTCTACAAGCACTACCGGTTTGCGGTGTTTGGGGGCCGCAAGCCGCTGGATTGAGCCACGCGATAGTTCTCTGCATCCTCTGCGGCTCTGCGCGAGCTTTTGTTTTTTTTCACCGTGGGATCTCTCCCGGGAGGCTATTGCCGAGATCCGCCCTCTCGCATCTGCGCCCAGTAGCAATCAATATCCGCTTGCAGTTGCGCGAGGATCCCCTCTTGCCGCTGCGGCTCGAAGAGGTGACGGTAGCGCGCTTGCGGGTGCAGGTAATCTTCGACGGAGCGAAGGTGATGCGGCACCACGGTATGCACGACGGCACCGCCATCGAGGGATTCCTTGAGCGGCCAGATGCCGGTGTCGACGGCGAGCTTTGCCAGCTCAACGGCTTGCGCCGGCTCGATGCCCCACCCTGGCGGGCACGCCGCGACGCTGATGAACAGCTTGGGCCCGCGGAGACGGCTGGCGCGGGCCACCTTGTCCATCAGGTCGAGCGGATATGCCGGCGACAGCGTGGCCACGAACGCCGGCCGCTGGGCGCGCCACAGCGCGAAGAGATCCTGCTTGCGGGTTGGCGTGCCGGCCGGTGTTGTCGAGGTGTGTGACGCCAGCGGTGACGACGGCGACATCTGGAACCCGGTGTTGGCGAACGCCTCGTTGTCATAACAGAGATAATAGAAGTCCAAGCGCCGGTGCACCGCGGCCAGAGTGGCTTGCAACCCGATGCCATGCCCCGCGCCGTCGCCAGTGAGCACCACAACCTTGAGATCCTCGTCCGCTGCGAGCCGGCCCTTGGCGATCAGGACGTCGAGCGCATCACGCACGCCCTGGGCGCCGGCGGGCGCCGACGCCATTGCCGTGTAGAGCCACGAGGAGTGAAACGGCGAGAACGGAAATACCGCTAACAAAGTCAGACACCCAGCGGCGTTGACGAAGATGACGTGCGGGCCAAGGGCCTTGTGAAATAGCCGTAGTGTCAACAACCCACCGCAGCCGCCGCACAGGCCGGTTCCCGCCGCCAGGTATTCCTCCTGTGGAATCTGCTTGATGCTCTGGTACACCTCGCGATGCATGGTGTTCAGTCCTGGACGCCGTTGCCGGCGAACGTCGGGCCGCCGGCGCGTTCGCCGTGGGCGATGCGCAGCATGTTCCGGACCTGCTCGTACTCGTCGGCGGTGAACAACAGCCGCGGTTCCGACGAACCGCCAGTGTGCTGCGCCGCGTGCAGCGCGGCGACGATGTCGTCGAACTCGTGACTACGGAAGGGCCGCCCGCCGAGGCCGCCAATGAACGACAGCAGTGGCGGCGCCGAGGCGCTACGCAGCGCGCTTGCCACTTCGGCGAACAAGATGCCCCCTTTGCCGATGGAGATGTTCTGGTCGATGACCGCAACCGCGCGGCGGCCGTCGAGCAGCCACTGAATCTCCTGTGCCGGAAATGGTCGGATAAGGCGCAGCCGCAGCAGCCCGACCTTTTCGCCGCGGGCGCGCAGCCGCGCGACCTCGGCTTTGCCGGTCGTGCTGAACGAGTTCGACATGACGATGACCCACTCGGCGTCATCGAGTCGGTAGCTGTCCACCGCTCCGTAGCAGCGTCCGAAACGGTTGCAAAACTCCGCGGCAACGGCGTCGTGCACCTCGAGCGCCGCCTCTGCGGCACGCTGCATCTGGTATTTGAAGAAGGTATACGCGCTGCCGCCGAGCACGGCGACGCCTTGTGCCATCGCGTGCGCCGCCGAGAAGCGCGCATGGGTCGGCACGTACGCCGGGAGAAACGCGCGCACCGCCTGCGCGTCGGGGACCTCAACCGGCTCGCGGGTGAACGACAGGGAGAAACCGTCGAGGTTGACGATCACCGGTAGCAGCACGTCGGCATGCTCGGCGATGCGGTACGCGATGAGCACCGAATCGAGCACCTCCTGGCAGGTCTCGGCGTGTATTTGCAGGAAACCGCAGTCGCGCGCCGCCAGGACGTCGTTGTGATCCGGTTCGAGCGTGATCGGCGCCGCCAGCGCGCGCGAGACGTTGACCAGTACCAGCGGCACGCGCCAGCCGGCAATCGTGTACAACATCTCGAAGCCGTACAGCAGCCCCTGGCTCGACGACGCGGTGAACACCCGCGCGCCGGTTGCCGCCGCCGCGCCGGCCGCCGTGAGCATCGCGTGCTCCGAGTCCATCGTGACCAGGCGCGCGCCGAGATCGCCGTGACTGATCCACTGCGCCAGACTCTCGATGATCTCGGTC
>CAZTDK010000294.1:0-7660 GCA_964611965.1 uncultured Binatia bacterium (SeqCode)
GGCAACGCTGCTGCTGACGCTGACCGGCGCGCAAGCCCCGGCGGCGATATACGGGGTGCATCGGCTGACGTCGAGTTGGACGGAAGGCTCCCGCACGGACAACTCCGGCGTCACCTGGAGTCGCCGCGACGGTGTGACCGCGTGGACAACGCCTGGCGGTGATTTCGTCGCCACGGCCACGGCGTTGGTTTCCACCGGCGAGACGAGCGGAGTGACTTTGCAGTGGGACGTCACCGCAGACGTCGCGGCCTTCCAGAGCGGTGCGGCCGTGAACTACGGATGGCTCGTGAAGGACAGCAACGAAGGGAGTGGCAAGCTATTCCAATTCGCCTCACGCGAGGCAACAACGATCGGTAGCTGGCCGCAGCTGCGCATAACGTTGGGGCCGTGCTCGTAGGGGGCAAGAAGAAGGGACAACAGACGACAGACGACAGACGAGGAGAGGACTACCGACTCCCGCTGCAGGGATGCTGCGACCGCGGCGCCCTTGGGTCCCTTACAGGTATCTAGTCTGTCATCTGTTGTCTGTAGTCTGTTGTCTCGCTAATAGTCGAGCGGCGTGAGTTCCTTCCCCACCGCCTTGCCGAGCGTGGCGACGGCGACGTCGTAGTCGTGGACGGCGCGCAGGTAGTCGCTGCTGGCTTCGGTGTAGGTGCCGAGTCCTCTGAACAACTCTTCGGCGTCGCCGATGCCGAGATCGAAGTTGCTCACCGTAAGGATGAGCAAGCCGCGGCCGGCCTTGCGTCCTTCCTCCGTGGTGGTGATGGTCTCGCGGCTTTGCGTGACGTCGGAGTAGGCGCGACGGATTTCAAGCTGGAGACCGGACGCGGCTTCACGCTTCAAGGCCTCCAAGCGTTCGAGGTCGGCCCGCGCGGCTTCGACTTTTGCGTTGGTTGTCAGGAAGCTGAGATTCCAATGGATGCCCACGACACCGACCGGGCGGAAGTAGTTGAAGTCGTCGTACGCAAACGGATTGCTCTGGTCCTGGCGGTTGGCGGCATAGGCGTATTGCAAGCCGGTGGAGAAAAACAGGGTCGGGAAGTAATCGGCGCGCTCCAGATCCACCTTCGCGGATTGCGCGGTGATACCGGTGGCCAGCTGGCGTGACTCGGGCCGTCGGCCTGGGCCGTCGACCAGGTACTCGCTGAGTGGGCCGATCGTGGCATCGACGGGCCGCAGCTTGGCGTCGCTGATCTGGAAGGTGTCGACGTCGACGCCAACCGCGCGCGCCAGGGCACTGCGCGTCAGGTCCGTAGCTGCGTCGACTTCCAGGACCCCTTTGGCAAACTTGGCGCGCCCGGCTTGCAGCTTGAGGAGATCGATCTCGGTGACGGTGGAAGACCCGGTATCCAAGCGCTGCCGCGTTTTGTTGACCGCTTTGTCCATCGTCTCGAGCATGTCGTGAAGCAAAAGCGCGAGCTGGCGACTCAATTGGAGCCCATAGAAGAGCTCCTTGGTGCTGAGGACGACCTCGGCGCGTTTGACCTCGCCGTGAGCGCGCTCTTGTTCCAGGCCCGCCTGCGCGGCTGCGAGGGCGGCGTTGAGCTTGCCAAATGTCCACACCGGGATGTTGATGGCCAGGTCGAGACGGGTAAACGGGCCAAGACTGTTGAGGAGGGCATTCTTGTCGTCCGGGGAGTTCTGCACCGTCCCGCGCGCCTGGTTCACGAAACCGAGGACCTCGTTGAACTCGCTTTGGCCATAGCGCCCGGCACGGGCTTCCGAGATGCGAGCCCGCGCCAGGGCGAGATCGGCGCTGGCGGTGCTCAGATCGGGGCTATTGCTGAGCGCCGCCCGAATGCATTGGGTAAGGTCATAGCCTCGAGTCGCGGCCTCGGGAGGCTCTGCCGCGGCGGCCATCGAAGCGATTGCGGCGAGTACGCCAAAAGTCAGAACGCGCATTCCAATCTCCTCCGTCGATTCAGCAGGAAGGCCAACCTCGAACATTAAAGGTTAGCTCATTTCCGAGGCGCTGGCCCCGTGCACGTTGAGCCAGCTGTCTAACCTGGCAGCCCATAGCGACCAATCCTGCCCTGAGGCACCCCGAAGGGGGAGCGTCCCAGAGAAAGGACGCCGGCCGCAGGCCCTTTGGTCTTTATTAAGCGCAACGAATCTGCTTGAAGAAGGGTTCACTGCGCAGAACCTCTGAGCTTCATGAGTACGGCCAACATCAGCGCTGTCTTCCACCCGGTGTCGCCGCCTCCGATACTACATCCGGCGCCGGCTCGCACGGGGGAGGTGGCGTTGCGCGTCGAAGCCTTGCGCAAATCCTACGGGTCCATCGAAGCGGTCGCCGGGCTAAGCTTCGAGATTCACGCCGGCGAGGTGTTCGGGTTGCTCGGCCCCAACGGCGCTGGGAAGACCACGACGATTTCCGTGCTCGCTACCCAACTGCGACCGACGTCAGGCGACGCCGTCGTCTTCGGCCACAGCGTCCGGCAGGAGGTGGCGGTCGTGCGGCGACTGATCGGTGTGGTGCCGCAGGATATTTCCCTGTATCCGAAACTCACGGCGGCGGAGAACATCAAGTTTTTTGGCCGCATGTACGGTGTGCCAAAGGACGAATTGAGCCGCCGTCTCGATGAGCTGCTCGATCTGGTCGGCTTGGAGACGCGGCGGAACGACTATGTCGACGTCTTCTCCGGCGGTATGAAGAGGCGGCTCAATCTTGCCGTCAGCCTGATCCATCGCCCGGCACTCTTGCTGCTCGACGAACCGACGGTCGGTGTTGACCCGCACTCTCGCGAACATCTGTTCTCGATCGTCCGCCGCCTGCGCAGCGAAGGCACCGCGATCCTCTACACGACGCACTACATGGAAGAAGCGGAGCGCTTGTGCGATCGGCTGGGCATCATGGACGAAGGCAAGATCATCGCCATGGGCACCTTTGAGGAGCTGCTGACGGAAGCGGGGTGCTCAGAGGTGGTCGAGTTGCGCGGACTGCCGCCGGGGGCTGACTTGTCCCGACTGCAGAGCACTCCAGGGGTGTGCCGGATGGAGAGCCACGAAGACGTGACGCGTGTTTTCGTCAGCAATGCCACGGCGGTGCTGGGACCGCTGCAACAAGCGCTCAGCCGCTACCCGGAGAACGTGATGGTGCAGATTACGCCGCTCAGTCTCGAGAACCTCTTCCTCCAGCTCACCGGCAAGGAGCTGCGCGACTGATGCGTCGTCCACGGCGTATGGGGTACACCTCCTGGTTCTGCGTCGCCGGACTGTGTGTGGCGCACGTGGCGTGGGGCGCCGCAACGCCGCCGGGGACAGCGCCGTTGGAATATACACGCGCAACGCTCGAGCAGGCACGCGCGATCGTTGGGAGTGACCGGACGCACAACGACAAGCTCGCAACGTTATCCGATCTGCTGAAGAAGTTCCTCGACACCGACACCATGGGCCGCGATGCGCTCGACAAACACTGGGCGCAATTCTCGGCGCCGCAGCAGAAGGAATTCCTGATGCTGTTCCGTGAGCTCTTCCAGCGAACATATGTGCAGAAGCTGTTGCTCTTCGAAAAACCCGATTTCGGGTACGTGGGCGAGACCGTGACCGATGGCAAGGCCCGGGTGGACACGAAGATCATCACGCCGCGCGACGAGTTTGCCGTGACCTATCAGCTGCGCCAGGATGGCGAGCGCTGGCTGGCCACGGACATCAAGATCGAGGACATGAGTCTGACGATGAACTTCCGGCGCCAGCTCGATCGCTTGCTGTCCAAATCGTCGCCGGAGGATGTGCTCGGACGCATGCGCAAGAAGTACGGCCCGAACGGCGCCGGCGGGGACGAGGATCTGTGAAACTGCTCCGCATCATGCTCAAGGACTTGCGGCTGCTGGCACGGGACCGCTCGGCGCTGGCGTTCCTCGTGCTGGTGCCGATGGTGATCATTCTGGTGGTTGCCGAAACGCAATCGGGCATGGGCAGCCAGAGCATTCTCTTCCCCATCGTCAACGAAGATCAGGGCCCGGTGGCGAACGCGTTGATCAAGGTGTTCAAGGAGCACCTCAGCGTGCAAGAAGTCGATCGCGCCACTGCTGAGCGCCTGGTGGCCGTCGAGAACCGCGCTCCGGCGCTGTTGGTATTGCCCGCCGGTATGAGCAAACGCTACCTCAGTGAGAAGCCATCGACGATCGAGTTGCTCACCGATCCCGCGGAATGGACCGAGTTGCAGGCGATCAAGGTCATTATGCTGCTTGCCGACCGCGAGGCCGCGTCGCTGGGCGATCCGTTCAGCGAAGATCTCCTGACGCTGCAGGAGCGCAGTCTCACCGGCAAGCGGCTCAAGTTCACCTCGCTAGAGCAGAACGTGCCGGGGTTCAGCGTGATGTTTGTACTGCTCAACTTGATCCTGAGTGTCGCCTATGGGCTGCGTGACGAAGAGACGTGGGGTACGAATGTCCGGCTGTCGATGGCGCCGGTGTCACAGGCCGAGATCCTCGGTGGCAAGCTGCTGGCGCGCTTGGTGGTCGGCACGACGCAGCTATTGATCTTGCTCCTCTTCGGCCACTTTACCTACGGGCTCAACCTCGGGCACTCGCCGGTCACGCTGTTTCTGGTGGCGATCGCGATCGTGTTCTCGATGGCGTGCTTCAGCGTGATCATCGCCGCGCTGGCCCGTACGCGCGAGCAGATCATTCCGGTCGGCCTGTCGGCCGTCTTCATTCTCGCGGCCCTCGGAGGCTGCTGGTGGCCGTTCTTCGAACAGCCGAAGTGGATGCAAGTGATCGCGCAAGGCGTCATGACGACGTGGTCGATGTTCGCCATTCACGATGTGATGCTGCGCGACCGTGGCCTGCTAGACGTGGCGCCGAAGATACTCTTCTTGGTGGCCTATGGCCTCGTATCCTTCGCCATCGGGCTACGTCTGTTCCGCTACGCCGAGACCTAGGACCTGCGGTCGGCGTCTCTTCCATGGAGCACTCCCCCCTTCGGAACAGGATTGGTCGCTAAGCACTGCCACGTCCGACAGGCTACTAGCGCAGTGACACGTGATGAGTGATGAGACGCCGCCCACTTCGGGCTCGTCGCTCTCTACTCATCGCTTATCCTTTGTCCCTCCCCCTACCGTGCCGGCTCTTCCGATTTGAAACCCACCTTGCTGTGCGTTCCGTCGCAGAACGGCTTGTTGGCCGAATGGCCGCAGCGGCAGAGGTAGATAGGATCTTCAGTTAGTTTGAATTCGTTACGCTTGGCATCCACCAATTGGATCGTTCCCTTCACTTCGTAGGGACCATCCTTCAAGGTTTTGACTCGTACGTCGGCCATGTATCCTCCAAACTTGGGAAGTGGCGATTGTTCGCTGACAAGGAAAGCAAGACACCGCCCTTCTCGTTATCCAGCACGCACCGCTCACTGCTGCTCTTCTCACCCTGCCGGCTTGGTCTGCTGCGCGCTGGGGCGGTCAAGGATGCGCTGTGCCCATGCGGCAACCCCGGGCGGCGGCGTGACCTCCATCAATGAGAGGAACTCGACGAACGGGGTATAGCATACCTCGGCGAGCGAGTACTGATTGCGCACGAGGTAGCTGTTCCCGGCGAGTTGCTGCTCGACGATGGCGAGGTGCTTCTCGATCTCTTTCTTGGCTTGCGCCATGGCCGCTTCATCCCAGCGGTCCTTGGGGAGAAAACGCTTGGGAAAGATGATTGTCCCGGCCTGGCGCGCCATCTGGATGTCACAGAGCTTCATGTGCATCGACACCAGGGCGCGGCCGCGGGCGTCGGCGGGCACCAGTGGCGGGGTGGGATGCGTCGCTTCCAGGTAGTCGAGAATCGCCGTGGACTCGTAGAGTACAAAGCCGTCTTCCTCCAACGTCGGGACCCGACCGTACGGGTTGAGCGCCAGGTAGGCGGGAGCGCGGTGTGCGCGTGCGATCATGTCGACCTCGACGAGCTCGGCCGGAATGCTTTTCTCGATCAGCGCGATGCGCACGCGGCGCGCGAAGGTGGAGAATGGGTGATAGTGCAGCTTGAGCATCAGCAACCTTCCTTTTGATCAGTTAATCTGGGACATTCCGTTGCCTGGGGCGCTTGAGGTTGGGAAGTGGTTGCTGGCAAGTCAAGTTCGGTTCCCTCAAGCGCCCGCCGATAGCTGATCGCTGATGGCGGATGGTCTGAACCATCTGCCATCCGCCATCAGCTATCAGCCATCAGCGCGAGGCGCAACCATAATGCTCGTTGGTCTGAGGCGCGCCTCGCTAGTGTTGTGTGCGCACTACAGTCGTCGACACGCCGTTTAGCTTTACGCAGGTAATCGCCTCGCTTGGCGAGAGGGTCGGGTAATAGAACCCAAACCAATTGCAGTGCTCGTTGGTGTCGGTGAACGGGCCAAACTTGTATTCGTTCCCGGTATTATTCTCCCAATAGCACTCCCACTGGATACCCTGACCCGCAGCGAAGGGAATTGCCGGATCGTGCACGGTGAACGGCGGATCGTTGTAGCCCAGATAGTCGTAAATCCTGTCGCCCTGATATCCGTCGTCCCACAGGAAGGTTTGGAAGTGCCGCCCGCGGAAATGGTAGTGTCCCGTCTCCGCCATGAGGTTGATCGGGTTGGGAAACACGCACTCGGCGTCGGCAGTCGGTGTCGAGTATGGCAGGACATCGACGTCCTTGTTCTGCCCGAAGATGGCGCCGGCATAGGCGGTAACGCTCCCCGGATCGGCGGCGTTGAGATTCATCACCGCCTGGCCTTCGCCCACGGTTTCCAGAGAGCCCACGTTGACGAAATGGGTCTGCATGAGGAGTTGCTCGCCGGCGCGGAAGTGGTAGCCCACCCCCGCCGGCAGCTCCCAGTCGCTGTGGCGCAGCTGACTGGCGACAACGAGTTCCCACGTGTCGAAATCGACGGCGTGGTTGCAGACCTCGTAGCCGTCAGGGAGATCGAGGGTCGAGTCATAGGCGCGGTATAAATGAATGTGGTGGCTGCCACCGCTGACGGCAATTTGGAAGCGGTTCACGTCGAAGTCGACATCGGAAGGCAGCTTGAAGTAGTGGCAACCGGTTTCTTCTTTCCCCTTGGGCACGGGCGGCGAGGTGACGTGCAGCTGCACGCCCCGGCTTGGTGGTGGCAGCTGGATATCGGTGCCGGTGTCGCCGCTTCCACCCATTTGCCGCCCATCGTCGCCGGGCACCACTCCTGTCGCGGGAGCACCCGCGGCAATCCACGCGCGGACGATGGCAACCGTGGCGGCATCGAGAGGTGCCACGCCATACGGCATCGACTGCCCTTCACCGGCCGCCAGGTTGTCGGCGACTTTCGCCATGAGGAAGCTGTTATCCGGTTGCCCCGGATTTACTCGCATCCAGCTCTGCGACGCGGCGACGGGATTTGTGGCGCGGTGATTGACCAAGGAATCCCAGGATTGGCCTTCTTCAAGGACGAGATCCGCAGCGCGCCCAACGCTGCTGTGACACGAATCGGACGCACAGCTCACGTTGAAGACCTGGGTTTGGAGACGCTCGAACGTCGGCATCGCCGGCTGCGGCTGCGTCGAGACGGTTTGAGACGGTCCGCCGTTGCTCCCACAGCCGACAGCAGCGCTCACGAGGAACAGTACCAGAATTCGTATTTGACTCATGCGTATCCTCAAGACGCTTCCAGCCTTAAGACGCTTCCAGCCTTAAGACGCTTCCAGCCTTAAGACGCTTCCAGCCTTCTCGGCGCC
>CAZTDK010000295.1:0-7608 GCA_964611965.1 uncultured Binatia bacterium (SeqCode)
GAGCACGGCGAGGCCCTTGAGTGCTTCGAGGAGTGAGTCGCCATTGTCCGCAATCGGGTTGACCTCGAGCTGGGTGACGGCGTCGGCCGCGTGCAGGGAGATGTCGAAGTACTCGAAGCCGGCCTGAAGGACTTTCAGGGCGAAGTGAGGATCCGCGAAGGTCCGGAAATGCGACGACATGCCGAAGCAGGTGAACCCCACACCCTTCGCGAGCTCGACGTACTCGAACAGCTTGGGGTGGATCGTGGGCTCACCGCTCGCGAAAAAGAGCATGTCGAACTGCCCAGCGGAATCGAGGATCAACTGGCGCGTGGCATCGGCCTTCGCCATCGGGCGGTGGGTTGGGTTGAACTTCTCGACGCAGAACACGCAATCGCTGTTGCACGCGCCGGTCCCGCGCAGGTTCAAAACCCGGAGATCCTCGTGCCCGGGTCCCCTCTCAGGCTTCAATCCGCGGCCGACGGTTGCGGGATCCGCGGACACGAGATCGGCAAGCAGGGCGTCGATGTTGACCGTCTGACCAAAGAGCCGCGGAAGTCCCGCGCTATTGGTGCCAACGGTAGCGGGGGCCTGGCTCGCCGCCCCTTTGCCCTTCAGCTGTCCGAATGCCTTGGTGAAGTCTAGCGCCAGCGCCGCGAGTCTATCCGCCGATGCTTCGCCTCTCACCTTGAGTTGCACGCCGAGCCGGTTGCTCGCCGGCCGTGTCAGGAAGACGTAGCAGCGATCCGCAAAGGCAAGCAGCGCGCCATAGAGCATGGTGCGGCTGAGGCCCGATTCGTCGATGTCGAAGCAAACAGTTCTCTTCGCGACGTCGATCCGTGGTGCGCCGCTTTTTGAAGCGTCCGTAGCGCCCGCAGCGCCGTTGCGCCGCCGGTCGTCCTGCGGCAGCGCGCCGGAGTGGGGCAAAAGCAAGGCAAGGAGATCCTCGCTGCAGTTGCCATTCTCCTTGCGGCGTAATTTGTCCGCGAGGTGGGCGAGGACGCGCTCGATGACGGCATCGGTGCGTGCCGTCCCGCCGCCACCGTTCATCAGCATGAAGTCGAGCTGGTCGGTGTAGGCCACGCCGCGCGGCGCGCCGCAGTTCCGGCGGATGGTGACGCGGGCTATCCCGTCGCGCGCGTGGCGCAACACCATCGTCGCAGCGCCATTACGCACCGGGCTGAGCGACTCGAGTACCCAGCCGAGCCCCAGCGCGACGCCTGCACCGAACGGTGCAAGGAGCGGCCACGGCGGTTCGCTGGCAACCGGGCCGACCGATTCCCGCGTGCGGGAGCCATCCGCGAGCGCACGAAGCTTGGTGACGGTTGCGGAGAGGACCTCGGTGCAAAACTCGTCGCGCAGAACCTGGCAATCCTCCGCCTCGATCAAGGGCTCGACGCGAGCCACGACATCACGGCCGCAATCTTCGAGCTCGATGAGCGCTTTGCTGCGGAACCTCGCCGCGATCAGCTCCAAGGCATCGCGCCTGTACAGGTCGCCGTGAAAATGGATCGGCTCAAGCATGTCGCGTTCCACCGATGATGCATCTCGACTGTCGCTTGTGCCAGTCGCCGACGCTCTCTCAGGGGGATAACAATCAAAAAGTCAGTACCACCCTCATGATCATCCAGTCAAGTTGAGATGCGGTCGCGTGACCGCGGCGGAAATGGAGTGAGCTCATCAACCCCGAACTGTCTGGCGTACGCTAATGAGACGCCCGGACAATGGCGCAGCGCCGTGCAGCGCAGGCAGGCTTCGCCGAAGGCCGAGAGCTCGGCTTCGATGTGACGCATGGAATACACGCGATCACCGCTGGCGTCGTCCAGGTAATGGGTTTCTCCAAAGGTCGCGCGGCCGTAGTTCAGATGCTCGGGAATCTCCAGGACACAGTTGGGAAATGATTCGAAGAGGATGCGCAGCTGCTGGTGCGCGGCGAGGTCTTGTAGCCGGCGCACGGTTGCGCGCAGCTCGTGGTAGCGCAGCGTCGCAATACCGGGCCAGTGACCGCCCTTGCCCAACGTCGACGGAAAGACAAACTTGAAGGCGACCTTGCGGTCGAAACGCTGGGTCGCGGTGTGCAAATAGTCTTCGAGCTGCGTGAGATTGAGCCGCGTGATGACGCAGTTCAACAGCACCTCGACGCCGGCTTCCACGAGTCGGTCAATCCCCGCGATCGTGCCGCGATGGGCTCCCTCGTTGGTACCGAAGATGGCCGCGCTGGTTGCTCCATGCATCGAGTGCAGCGACACAATCGCCCGTTGGAGGCCGTGGTCAACCGCACGTTGCGCGAAGCCTGCGGCCCCAAAAGAACCACCGTGCGTGTTGATGTCCCAGACCATGGAGGCGGCGGCGAGGTGCTCGATGACCGTCCAAAATCCGGGATGGATCGTCGCCTCGCCCCCGGTAACGACGACGCGACGAAAGCCGCAGTGCTGCAACACGGCGGCGCGGCGCAGCAGCTCGTCCGTCGGGCGAAAAAAGAGGGCGGCTTCTCCGGTGTTGCTGCACATCGGGCAGCGGTAATTGCATTGCTCCCCGAAACGGAAGAGCGCCGCACTGCTGGAGGTAACCGGCGCCTCTTCCGGCAGTTGCCGCTTGAACAGCCGCTGGGCCGGGGCAGAGTCACGCGGCATGACTGATTCGTCGGCTTGCATGTGGTGGTCGCCTCAACGCCAGCAACCGCGGGTAGTGTACACCAGTTCGCCCTGCTCTGACAAAAAGATTTCGCCACGCAGGGTGCGAAGACCACGAAGAACAGGAAATGAACTGTCGCTGGGGTTCATCAACTGCCCTTCTCCTGCGTGGCCTTCGCGTGCTTCGCGGTGAAGCAGTTGTGACTCATCAGGTTTGTGCGCCGCGCCAGGCGTCAGTTGCCGTGTCGAGTTGCTCGACCTCGGCGTCGCTCAGCCGTACATCCAGCGCCTGTGCATTCCGGGCGGCCTGCGTGCCCGTCTTGGCTCCGGCGAGCGGGACGACGCCCGGTTTCGCCAGCAGCCAGGCGAGGGCGACGGCGGCCACATCCACGCCATGGGCGTCAGCTATGGTGCGCAGCATGGCGATCACGGGCTGCGCAGCGGCGACGTTGTCCGGCGCGAAGCGGGCGGTGGCCGCGCGCTCGCCCGCGGGGAGCACACCGGGGGCGTACTTTCCGGTGAGCAAACCCTGATCGAGCGCGCTGTAGGCGAGTAGGGTCACGCCCTGCGCGCGACAGGCATCGAGGACGCCGTCCTCCTCGGGGGTGCGATGCAGCAGCGAGTAGCGCACCTGGTTGGTGGCCAAGGGTACCCCGCGCCGTTCTAGGGCGCTGTATGCCGCACGCATCTCCGCCGCGCTGAAGTTGCTCACGCCGACCGCCCGGATCTTTCCCGCCTCGACGGCGTCTGCCAGGGCCTCCATCGCGGCGGCGATGGGGAGCTCTGCGGTATCGGCCCAATGCAATTGATACAGATCGAGGCGCGGCAGGCCCAGCCGCTTGAGGCTCCCCGCAAGCGCCCTGGGGATCGCTGCGGCCCCGCCACGGCCCGCGAGCGGTGCGTACTTGGTCGCGATGACTGGCGCTGTGCCGCTGCGTCGAGCTAGCGCGCCGAGGATCTTCTCGCTCCTGCCCCAACCGTACGCCTCGGCAGTATCGAACAGGTCGAGGCCTGCCTCCACGCTGGCGTCGAAGGCGTCGACGACGTCACGCGGGCCGTGCCCCACCTCGTAAAGCCAGTATTCACGGTCACCCCACGCCCAACACCCCACGCCGAGCGGGGCAACCTCGAGCGCACTCTGGCCGAGTCTGACGCGCGGACGCATGACGGCAGCCGGCTATCACCGCCGCGCCGTTCGGGTCAAGGGGGCCTGCGGCCGGCGGGCCTGCGGCCGGCGGGTGTGCGGCCGGCGGGTGTGCGGCCGGCGTCTGTTCGATGGACGGCTCCCGCCGGTCGCTAGCGCCTGCAGCCGGCCTCTCGTTATGGACCGCTCCCCCCTTCGGGGAGCCTCAGGACAGGATTGGTCGCCAGGACCTGCCATGTCCGGTAGGCTGCTGGGCGAGCCCTGCACGGATCTCGGGATTGCCGGAAAGCGTGCAATTTTCTTGCGTCGGCGCGCCGCTTTGGTCTACGATGCGACTCGCTAATGGCCGTACACTCCAATATCACCGAAGAAGACCGCCGCGCGGCGACGGCGGTCACGACTTCGGGATCGGGGCACAGGTTCGAAATCCAGCTCGGCCATCTTTGTAACAACCGCTGCGTGTTCTGCTCGAGTGGCCAGCTGACCGCGATGAAAGTCGCGCGCTCAGTGCCGATCGAACCGATCCTTGCGGCGCTCGAAGAGGCGCGCGCCGCCGGTGCCACGCACTTGACCTTTCTGGGCGGCGAGCCGACGCTGCACAAGCGTTTCCTCGAGGCCCTCGGCAAGGCCGTCGCGCTGGGCTTCGAGCACGTCGTCATCTTCACCAACGGCGTGATGTTTCCGCATCCGGGGTTCATCGACTCGGTGACCGCGCTGGGCAACTTCGAGTGGCGTATCTCCATTCAAGGCGCCACCGACGAGGCCCACGTCGCCACCACCGAACGCCCCGACTCGTTCCGGCGCATCCTGCACGGGCTGGCCGAGCTGCAGCGCCGCGGCCAGCTCGTGACTGCCAATATGTGCGTGAACGAGCGCAGTTATCGTTCGCTTCCGCATTACCCGGAGCTGCTTGCGCAGTATGGCGTGCGGCAGCTGCACGTCGACATTGTACGGCCCGAGAGTACCGGCGAACGCGACGAAGCCTACTTGCGCGACATCATGCCGCGGTACTCCGACATGGCTCCCTACTACAGCGAGATGCTCGCCGGCTTCGAGCGCTGGAATCCGGACTTCGACGTCAACGTCGGCAACCTCCCGTATTGCATCCTGCCTGAATGGGCCTCACGCATTCACCACGGCGGGCAGGAGACGGTGACGAAGTCCTCGGACGCAGCTGGTCTCGAGGACTCGATGAACAAGTACGAGTGGCAAGGGTCGTTGCGCACGCATCTGCCGGGTTGCGCCGAGTGCGTGTTCCGCTCGCGCTGCACCGGTATCTTTCGTGTCTACCTCGAGCTGCACGGTGGCGACGAGTTCCGCCCCGTCAGCCACGCGGCGCTGGCCGCGCTCGACCCCGAACGGCGCAACTTCGTCGTCCTGGTAGAGCCGTTGTTGACTCCATTGCGCGCGGCGCTGGCGGCGGGCGAGATGGGGCCCGCGTGGCGCTTGCAGCAGGAAATCAGCGAAGACCGTTTGCGCCGGGTGGAAATGGTCTTGCGGCACGAGACGGGCGCGCTGCTGCGGCTACGCTTCGTTCCCGCGGGAAGCGGACGGGCGCCGGTGTGCAGCACGGCAACGTATGATCTCGACGCCGAAGCCGACCTCTTGGTGCCGGTGGATGCGCTCGCGCGCGTATTGGATTGGCTGTGCGCGCGCCTGGCGCCGGCAGCGTCTGCGGCCCCCATTCTCGCGGACGACGCGGTCGGACGCACGCTGCACCGGGCCGTGATGGTGCGGGGACGCCGACGCGTTGCTGCCCTCGCAGAGCGTATCCAGAACCGGTTCTCCCTACCGGGCTGGCACCTCGAACGGCTGCGCTGGTCCACGGAAGCCACCGGGGACATCGTGGCGCGGGGCCCGGGGGGATCTCGTGTGGACCTCTGCTTCACCCTCGGCGCGCGCGGCAACCGCTCGCAGGTCGGTGTCGACTTTCGACCCACGCCGGCCGGCGATCCCAACGGCATCAAAGCCGTCATCGACGAGCTGGTAGGACTCCTGCGTGGCCCGCGAGCGCCGGCGAGCTCATCCGCTGACCTCGACGCCACGACCGCGCCATAGCGCACTGACATCGAAGCGAACGAAGGCGACGGGTGCCAAGAAGTGGCACGGGTGCGGAAGCGCTGGCTTTCCATCGTCCCGCGCGAGATCATGGTATCTTTGTATCAACGAAGGCGAAGCAAATCCTCGCCGAGTTTCATACTGCTCACGAGAAATGGATCTCGGTCGGAGTTGTCTCGAGACCGCGAGAGGCGCGCTCGGCCAGATGGCGGCGCTCGAGGGTCTGAAGCTCGTCGAACACGGCGCGGCCGGCGGTGGTGAATTGCGCGTGGGCGCGTAGCATTTCCATGCCCTCGTGGTTCTTGTGGTCGAGCTCCGCGAGGCGACGCTCGAACCCGCCAAGCGCCGCCCAGGGATGGCCGCCGTCGCGCATGCGGCGATAGAGCTCGGCCACCGGGAGGAAGGCGTGCACGGCGAGCAGGATGCCCCACAATGGCCGCGGATCGGGGCGCACCGGGCTTGCATACAGCGGGTGCAGTCCGTTGACGAGGAGCTCCACACTGTGCGCCGAAACGTTGAGCTTGTTGTGCTGAAACTCGTGCACCAGCGCCTCGACCATGGTCATCACGTTCGGATGGAGTGTCAGGTAGATCGTGCCCACGGCCTCGCGGTAGGACGCGGAAAGATGCCGTACCTCGTGGTAGCCGACAGGAATGATGACGTGGAGCATCGTCCGCATCTCGGCGAGCTCGCCGGGCATGAACTCTTCGAGGAGTGCAAAGCACTGGTCGAGAACGCCGATCCAGTCCTGCTCCGAATGGCCGCCAAGGTCGACATGATTGCCGGCCTTGTCGGGGTGCGCCTCGAACTCCGCGATGGGATTGTGATCCATGGTTGCAAAGTGCGCGATCTTGCCGGTCCGCCAGAAGCGGCGCTCGACATGGAAACCATTCTGTTCCTCGACGAGCGCGCGGAACATACCATCGCGCCGCACGAGGGCCAGCCGCGCCAATTCCCCTCGACCGTCCACGGCGACAATGTGGCTCGCGGAGAAGCGCAGGCCTGTGGCACCGGCGGGCGGCATCAGCTCGCCGCCGATCGCCAGCGAGGCGAGACGCGGAGCCCCGTGCTCCCAGAGGACCGACTGCCCATCGGCGATGAGCCGCCGGAGCGCCATCTCCAGGAGCAGGTGAGGCATGAGGTCGGCTGCGGCCGCGTCGATGCGCGTCCGAAAGCCATCGAGATCATCGCGTAGCTCCAGGCATTGCAACGGCGTGCTCACCATTGGTGAGGCGAAGCAGTGCAACATCTGTCGCTGGCTGTGCTGGAGCGCCTGCCGTACCAGCGTGGCGATTTGCCGGTGCGCTGGGCGCAGGTGGGCCGGCAGCCGGGTCTCGACGCTGAGGAATCGGCGACAGCAGGCAGCCAGGTAGCGGGCATAGGCCACCGCCAGGGCGCGTGTGTCATCCAACGGGTCGTTTGGGAGCACGAGGCCGTGGCCAGTGACCTGGCCGATCGCGGCCGGCGAGGTCATGGACCCGCGACCTCCACGTCCGTTCGCTGCGTCGGTGGCGTGTGCTCAGTGCCCCGCGTCTCTGCGCTACGGTTCCCTCGTGCGCCCAGGCGCAGCCTCCACACCGCGAAGATGGCCTCTCGAATGATGGAAGTGGAGAACTTGGTCTGGTCCTTCTGGCGCCCATAAAACGTGATCGGCACCTCGCCAACTCGGAATCCGTTTTGCACGGCCGACCACGTCATCTCGATCTGAAACGCGTACCCGAGGCTGCGGATGCCGTCGATGTCGATGTCTTCCAAAACACGGCGACGGTAGCATTTGAAACCGCCGGTGAGATC
>CAZTDK010000296.1:0-7589 GCA_964611965.1 uncultured Binatia bacterium (SeqCode)
AGCGCCAGTTGGGGTTGGTAGTTGTTCTCCTTGTCCAGGTACACCAAGGGGAAGCGTGGGCCGACATAGGGATTGGCCCCTCCGAGTACCATGGTGCGGTCGCCGGTGAAGGCCGCTGCACGTGGTTCGCAGGCCGTTTCGGCGGAATCGCACGGCGAGCCACGCGGCGTAAAATTGGTCGGTGCGCCGTTGCCGTAAACGCTATCGGGTAGAATGTCGAACAATGTCTGCGGCGGATTGTCCGGAATGGTCCCGACGTTCCAGCGCAGAATGCGTGTCAGCCCACCGTCCTGTCCTGAGGAGGCGTTCTCCTGGACAAATAGGTTGCCCTCCGGATCGAAGGTGAGCTGGCCTTCTCGGCAGAAGGTGTTGCGAGCGAAACCTGAGACACCGGCGCCTTGGTTGCACTGCGTGCCCGCCCAATCCGTCTGTCCCAGCACCACATCTACGTAAGGCGGCTGGCCAGACGCCTCCGCGCCGTCGATATTGATGAGACGCAGCACGCGCGAATGGTCGTCGTCGGCGATCCATACCTGATCGCCCGAGCCGACGGGCAGGAAATCATGAATCCCCACCGTGGTCCCGCTCGGCAGCGAGGCGATGGCACCGCTGGCATCCAGGTACTTGGCTACCGACAATGTCTTCAGCGGACTCGAGGTGGCGGTCAACGGGCTCTGGTACAACTGCAGATTGCCAGTGGCATCGTTGATCCAGATGCGTCCTTTGGCATCGCTCTTGACGATGTAGCTGTTGCCGCCGCCGAGCAAGTAGCTTGGATTGGACGGACCCCACACGCCGTCGGCCGGCGGCGCCAGCGCGCTACCTTGGGTGACGCTGTGGTAGTCGTTCCAGAAGTAGACGAAATAGCGGTCTGAGATGAGGAGTTGGTTGCCGACGGTGGTAACTCCAATGATGCCCATCAGAGAGTCCAATGCGGGTACTCCAAACCCCAGGGCCGCGACATCGCCGGCGGAATACTGCGCCGTCGTCTGGGTGGCGCCGAGTCGGTACAACCCGATCGTATGATCCCAGGCCTCTACTGAGAAGAGGTCGCCGGCCTGGCTGACATCGAGACCGCGGAACTGACCGGAGGTGACGGTCTTCAGCGCGGTCTGTGTACCAAGATCGAACAGCACGTGGGCGTACCAGCTGACCTGCACCCACAGGTGTCCACTCTGCGTCGGATCGAAGGCGATCTGTGTCAGCGATTGCGCCGCATAGTTCGGGTTTTGCGTGACGAAGCTGAGCAGTTGAGAAGTGCTCGTACCGGGTGGTTGTGGGGCTGTGAAGCTCCGCAAGTTGGTGCCGTCGGTGGTATAGACATTCCCCGAAGGGTCGAGGCGCACTGAGACGGGAGCCGACATGCCGGTCAATGTCACGTCGGCAGTCGTGGCAATCACCCCCGTCCCCGCATTCCGCGGAAAGCGCAAGACGCGCTGGTTGTTGCCGTCCCCGACCCACAGGTTGCCGGTCGTGTCGATGTCGACAGACGTGGGCTCGCACAGCGAGCTTGTCGTCGCGCTCAGGCCCTTGTTACAGGCGAGTCCGGCAAAGGTGTTCTGCCCCCACACTGCTACGGCAGATGTGCCGTTGTCGGGATTGAACGGGTCGCGGTACATCAGGACCCGGTTGTTCCATTGATCGGGTACGTACAGGTTGTGGCTTTGATCCACGGCGGCCTGGATATAGATGACCGTTTCCCCAACACTGATCTGGTCGGGCCTTACGAAGCACAGCGTGTCGGCGGTCGCCGCCTCCCGGTTCGGGATGATCTGATTCGTCGCATCACCATTGCAGGCACCGTAGTCAGTGTCGCTGGGCTGGCCGAGGATGAATTGCGGCGCGATCTGCCCGGGAGTCATTGTGCACGTGTCGCCGTCGCAGTCGGAGGCGATGGAACACGGCGCCTGCGAGACGGTGCAGTGTCCCAGCGCGGCCATCCCCAGGATGCGGTTGCGATTCCCGTCGATGATGAAGACGTGCGTCGGGTGCGAAGTGTTGCGATCGATGACCACCCCGCCGCCGTATTGGGCTCGGTATTGGTCGGTTTTCCACCAGGTGTTCTCCCCGAACCGCGGCCGCCCGAGCACGGCGTCGGCCCACAAGTCGCCGGCGACGCCGCGCACCACTTCGCTGGCGCTCTGGTAGTTGGCGATTTGCTGCGGCCCGATGACGTTGGAGATCAGATTGCCCCCGGACGTCTGCGCCGTCACGCGGTAGTAGTAGTCCGTGTTTGGATCGAGATGGTAGCTGGGACTGGTGCTGGCGGTGCTGCGCAGCTCAAAGCGCCGCGCATCGGTGAGCGGCCAGCCCGTATCGCCAAAGCCGGTGACCGTGGCCGCTAGCGTGTAGGCGACGTGATTGCTCGAGAGGCTCGCATTGGTGCCGCGCTCGACCAGATAGGTGGTCGTCGCCGGCACCGCGTCCCACGCCACGACGATCTCCATGCCGGTGTGATCGACATAGCGTAGGCCGAAGTCCGCTGCGGCAACGAGGCCGGGCCACAGGAACGCCGCGAGGAATACGATGATGGCGAGTGTGCATGTGCGCTCCTTCATCCGATCTGCCCCCATTTATCTCGTCGTTCACACAGGCAACGACAGGCAGTACCATATTCCCGAAGTCGAAACGAGCAACATTTTCAGACACACGCGCGTAGTAGCCCGTTGAAAGAGGGGCTGACGCGCCGGGCAGGGACGCCTGCGCCACCGGATTCCAGGCCGCTTCGAAAGCCAGTGGCACAGGCATCCCTGCCGGCGTGCATCTTTCAAAATGCGCTCAACGGCAGCTGAGCAGGCCGCCGCTGCGGAGCAACGTGCAGCGTGGCGGCGGTGCCCCATTGGGATTGAACAGTCGCTGCCCGCACTGCCCCGCTGCCCGTTGGGGTTCGGCCCCGAAGATGGCGATCAGCTGCACGGGCACTTCCGCCGGAAGTACCTGAAATGTCCCGTGGCCCTTGAGCGCGAAACTGTAGCGCCCGGGGGCGACGTTCGGCTGGTCGGAGATCACGACGCTGGTGATGCCGCCGGCGACCGTGGCCGTTGAGTCGCGAAACGTCCAGCGGGTGTGTCCGCTGTTGACCCGCCAGCCGGGTGTTCGCAGGTCGGGCGCCTGCCCGCCGGGAATGCTCCGGCTGAAGATGAGAGTACCGTGCGCATCGGTGAGGGCGAACGTGAAGCCGTTGGCTATCGGGTCAACGGCCGGGATCAGGGTGGTCAGCTGCACGCGGCCGCGCGCCCGCAGTTGCTCGTCGCCGATCGGGCTGCCGTTCTTGGAAATCGTCACATGGGTCAGGTCGATTCCCGCCGCCCCCACGCACAGTGGGGTGGGTGTCGCTGAGGGCGTCATGCTCGTCGGTGTCCGCGTTGGCGTCGGCGTCGGTGTTGGTGTTGCCGTCAGTGTCGGGGATGCCGTCAGTGTCGGGGTTGCCGTTATTGTTGGCGTTGGGGTTCGCGTCGGCGTCGGTGTCCGGGTGGCGGTTACGGACGGTGTCGGTGTTGACGGAACGATGGGACAGCAGACGACCCCAGCGACTCGCGCCGGCGCGTTCACCAAGGTGCCATTGTGTGGGTTGCCGCCGTAGTCCATCGCGCCGGCACCAATGGCTTCATCCAAGTGATACCCCGCCACCAGTCCGCTGTCGCTGCTCGCGCCGCACGTACCCAGGGTGTTGTTGTAGTGCGCCAGGATCGCGCTTGCGCTCTCCGCCACATTGTAGAACTGCACCTCGTCAATGAGGCCGGCGAAAAATGATGAGCGCGCCTGGGCGCCGCCGAACTCGACCGGCGCTGCCGAATCCACCAGCGAATCGGGGATCGGGCTAACGAAGACCGAGAATGGTATCGACACGCCATTCACATAGACCGTGAGCCTGTCGGTATCGGAGGCGCCCGACCCATCGTATACCAGCGCGAAGTGAAACCACTGGCCGATAGGCGCCGCATCGTCTGCCGTGACCGCCACCGACGTGAAGTTTGCAAAGTTGATGTTGAAGTGTTGGTCCCAGCGCTCCACGAAGAGCGTTTGGTTGTTCGGCCCGCCGTGCTTCGCCACGATGACCGACTGCACGGCCCGGTCCGTTCGTAGCCACATCTCGATAGTAAGTTGGGCGTGCAGGCCACTGGGGAAGGCTGCAAAGTCGGACACACTGACAACTTGCGAGGATGTTCCAGCGAAACTCAACGCCGTCTGGTTGCCGCCACAGGCAGTTGCCGTCGGTGTCGGCGTGAACGTCGATGTGGGTGTATCGGTGGAGGTGTTCGGCTGGGTGGCCGTTGCGGTTGGGTTCGGAGGCACTGTCGGCGCCGGAGGCGGCGTCGCCGTCGCTCCGGGGGCGGTCATGGTTGGGAGCGGTGTTACCGGAACGATGGGACAGCAGACAAGTCCACCAACCCGCGCGGGCGCGTTCACTAGCGCGCCAGTGTGTGCATTACCGCTGTAATCAATCGCACTGCTGCCACTCGCCTCGTCGAGGTGATACCCCGCCACCAGCCCGCTGTCGCTGTTGATGCCGCAGCTCCCCACGGCACTGTTGTAGTGCGCCACGATCGTGCTGGCGCTCTCCGCCACATTGTAGAACCGCACCTCGTCAATGCGACCGGTAAAAAATGACGTCCGCGCCTGGCTACCGCCGAACTCGACCGGCGCTGTCGAATCTACCAGTGAGGCGGGAATGGGCCCATCGAACACGGTGAACGGTATCGAGGTTCCATCTACATAGATTGTGAGCTTATCGGTATCGGTAGTACCGGCGCCGTTGTACACCAGGGCGAAATGAAACCACTGTCCGAGGGCTGCTGTATCGTCGGCAGTCACTGCCACCGAGGTGAAGTCCGCAAAGTTGACGTTGAAGTGTTGATCCTGTCTCTCCACAAAGAACGTTGAATTGTTGGCCCCTCCCGCGACCTTCGCGGCGATGACCGCCTGCACACTGGTGTCGGTGCGCAACCACATCTCGATCGTCAGTTGTGCATGCAACCCACTTGGAAAGGCCGCATAGTCAGGCACACTGACGAGCTGCGCGGTACTCCCCGTGAAGCTCAACGCCGTCTGGTTGCCGCCGCACGGCGTGGGCGTTGTCGTCCTGGTTGGCGTCGAGGTCGGTGTGCCTGTCAGGGTTGGCGTGCGCGTTGAGGTTGGCGTGCTCGTTGGGGTTGGCGTCCAGGTCGCCTGCGGCGTTGATGTCGAGGCGGGTGTTGGCGTTGGGGTAAACGTCACCCCCGCGGCAGCAAAGGCGCTGAAGGTGCCTTGTACACCAGCACGCGTTGCCAGTCGTAATCGCCCACGTAGAGGTTGCCGTCCGGATCGATGTACGACGCCGATGGGAACGACATCAGGTCCCCGAGCGCCAGCTGCGGTTGATAGCTCGTCTCCTTGTTCAGGTAGATCAGCGGGAAGCGCGGCCCGACGTACGGATTGGCCCCCCCTGCCACCATGAGGTGGTCGCCCCGGAACGTCGCAGCGCGCAGCTCGCACGCTGTTTCGGTCGACACGCATTCCACCTGGCCTGGAGCCGGCGTGAAGTTGGTGGGCACGCCGTTGCCGTACACACTGTCAGGGAGGACATCGAACAGCGTCTGGGAGGGGTTCTCCGGGATGGTGCCGGCATTCCAACGCAGGAGGCGCGTCAACCCGCCATCCTGTCCGCCAGTGGCGTTGTCCTGGAGAAACAGATCGCCTTCAGGATCGAGGGTCAGCTGCCCTTCGCTACAGAACGTATTGCGCGTAAAGCCCCAGTAACCCCCGCCTTGATTACACTGTGTGCCCGACCAGCTCGTCTGTCCGAGCACGACATCGACGTAGGGCGGCTGGCCAAATGCTTCCGCTCCGTCGACGTTGACCAGACGCACGACACGCGCATGGTTGTCGTCGACGATCCACACCCGGTCGCCCGAGCCCACGGGGAGGAAATCATTGATCGTTACGGTGGTCCCGTTGGGCAGCGCGGTGATGGCCCCGCCGGCGTCCTTGTACATCGTGACCGACAGCGTTCGCAGGGGCACTGAAGTTGCGGTCAGCGGGCTCTGAAACAGCCGCAGGTTGCCGGTCACGTCGTTGATCCAGATCCGCCCACCGGTGTCATTGCGGACGATATAGCTGTTGCCGCCGCCGAGGAGATAGTTCGGATCGGTCGGTCCCCACATGCCGTCGGCGGGTGGCGCCAGTGCCGAGCCCTGGGTAATGCTGTGATAGTCATTCCAGAAGTAAACGAAGTAGCGATCCGAGACCAGGAGCTGGTTGCCGGCGGTGGTGATGCCGATGATGGCCATCATGGAGTCCAGCGTCGGCACCCCGAAGCCCAGGAACGCCACGCCGCCGAGGGAGTACTGCGGCCACGTCTCTCCGACCCCGAGTCGGTACAGCCCGGCGTAGTGATCCCACGGGTCGACCGAGAAGAGATCGCCGTCCTGGCTGACGTCGAGGCCACGCAGCTGGCCTGAGTGCGCCCGCTGCAGCACCGTCTGCGTCGGCAGATCGATGAGCACATCGGAGAACCAGCTGATCTGCGCCCACAGGCGTCCAGGCTGCGTGGGGTCGAACGCAATCTGCGTGAGCCCGCGATAGTCCACATCTTGATTGATGAAGCTGAGCAGCTGCGAGCTATTGGTCCCCGGCGGCTGTGGCGTCGCGAACTTCCGCAGGCCGGTGCTATCGGTCACGTAAACGTTACCCTGCGGGTCGAGGCGAACCGAGATGGGCGAGGACACGCCGGTCAGCGCCAGGTCGGCGGTGGCCGCAATCACACCGCTGCCCGGATTGCGCGGGAAGCGCAGGACACGGTTGTTGTTGACATCCACGACCCAGAGATTGCCGGCAGCATCGATGTCGACCGAGCTGGTCCGACACAGCGAGCTCATGGTCGCGGAGCCGCCCTTGTTGCACAGCGTGCCGGCGAACGTGTCCTGACCCCAGACGGCCGCCGCCGCCGTACCGTTGGCTGGGTTGAACGGATCCTGGTACATCAGGACGCGATTGTTCCAATCATCCGGCACGTAGAGATTGTGCGCGTCATCCACGGCTGGTTGGAAGTTGCCGACCGTTTCGCCGACGCTGATTTGGTAGGGCCACAAGAAGCACAGCGTGCTGGCGCTTGCCGCCGTGGGATTCGGAACGATTTGTTGGGTTGCATCACCATTGCACGCGCCGTAGTCGGTGCCGCTGGGCTGGCCGAGGACGAATTGGGGGGCGACCTGTCCCGGCATCAGGGTGCAGGTGTCGCCGTCGCAGTCGGTGTCGATCGAGCAGAGGGCCTGCGAGACGGAGCAGCGACCCAACCCGGCCATTCCCAAAATCCGACTGTGGTTCTGGTCGACGATGAAGACATGCGTCGGGTGCGAGGTGTTGCGATCGATCAGCACCCCGCCGCCGTATTGGGCGTGGTAGGGGTCGGTCTTCCACCAGGTGTTTTCGCCGAACCGCGGGCGTCCGAGCACGGCGTCGGCCCACAGGTCGCCGGCGACGCCGCGCACCACTTCGCTGGCGCTTTGGTAGTTGGCGATTTGCTGCGGCCCGATGACGTTGGAGAGCAGGTCCCCGCCTGGGGTCTGGGCGGTGACCCGGTAGTAGTAGTCCGTGTTCGGATCGAGATG